>CALYZR010000001.1 GCA_945610215.1 uncultured Clostridium sp.
TTACTATTTTCTTTTTACTTTGTTAATTGATAACTTTGTTCTATCATTTCTTTTACTAATGTCTTGTCCACTTTTTCATCTACAATAATTGTATTCCAATGTTCCTTATTCATGTGATATGCAGGTATTATATAATCATAAGTATTTCTTAATATATCAGAATAGTTTGGATCTGTTTTTACATTAAGATATAACTTATTATTGACATTCATAATTAGTGCAAACCACTTTTTATTCTTGCAATGTTTCATTGTAACAGATTCAAAATCATCTGAAAATGGACAATCTTTAAATGTATTTTCTAATGTTAAACAATATTCTATTATCTCTTCTTTATTCATATCTAATCCCTTATAATAAACTACTAAATTTCTTACTATATTTTTCTATATCTTTTGTGCTTTGACTCATTATAAAATCTGTAACTTTTATTTTAAATCTTTCTACTTCATCATTTGTATAATTCTTATTTTCTACATTTATTCCTGCTTCATTAAATAGTTGTATATCTTTATTGGAAAATTGCATTGTTCATTCCTTCTTTCATTTATTGTTTCATTAAAATTATACCTTTTATACTTGGATTCAATAATTTCACAAAATCTGTAGCATCTTGGTTTGTTCCAACTACACTACCATAATGAATTGGGATTGCTATTTTAGGTTGTATTTCGTTGATTAATTGTGCTGCCTCTTTGAAATCCATTGTATATGTTCCTCCAACTGGAACAAAAGCAACATCACATTTTACTTTTTTATTTTCTTCTGTAATGTCTGTATCTCCTGCAATATAATATCTAATATTATTTATTGTAATAATGTAGCCAACCCAATCGTTTCCTTTTGGATGAAATGTTTTGTTTGTATTATATGCTGGTATTGTTTTAAATTTAATTCCTTTTACCACATATTCTTTGTTTGGCTCTACTGTAATAATTGCATTTTTATTTATGCCTTTTCTTAACAGTTTTGTTAATAATTCTTCTGGTATTATAATAGTTGTATTTTCATTTATAACCTTATCTATATCTTCTTCAGAATAATGGTCATAGTGGTCGTGTGTTATAAAAATAATATCTGCATCATTAAAATTTCTATCTATTTTAAATGGATCTATATAAATTATTTTTTCTTTGTTAATTCTTATACTGCTATGATATAAAACTTCTATATTATCTAACATATATTCCTCCTTGATTTTTTGCATTGTATCATAAAAAAGCAAAAAAATAAATAGTATCAAGCAAAGTTTTATATACCTTACTTGATACTATTTTTATTCATATTTAGGACTACCATACCCCATAACTTGAACATCATCAAAAGAGTACATTCTTTCAGCACATTTGTTACTTGTGTTTCCTTCTATTGTATAAATATTTCTATTCGTAATATCTGTTCTTGTTACAATTCCAACATGGTCGCTTGTCCCATCTTGATTACCATTTTCATCTTTCCAATCGAAAAAAATTATATCTCCAACTATTGGATAATAGCTTTCTCCTCTATCGTGCCATTGTTCTTTTTCTTTAAACCATTCTATTCCATTAACACACCCTGCAAATTTAGGAATAATACCTTTATCTATGTAACCACATTCGTTTGCACACCAACTCACAAAACAAGCACACCAATGTACATGTTCTTCAAATCCATACCATTTCCAAAATTTATCTCCTCCCTCATTTCCTATCTGTGCTTTTGCAACTAATACTATTTCACTATTAGGAATTTGTGAGGTATCATAATCTGCATCCCCATCACTATTAAAAATTGCAGCTACAAATCCTCCAATTAAAGCTATTACTAAAATAATTACAACTGCTACCCAACCTCCTGCAACTATTGCAGAAATAATAGCTTTTGTTGCAGCAATTATTGCCTTTACTGTTGCTATTGTTGCTTTCACAGTTACCTTAACTGCTTTTATAGTTAATTGTGCTGTTCTTTTAGCAATCATTATTGCTCTTTTACTTGCTTTAAAACTTTGTTTTGCCACTTTTGCACTATTTTTAGCAACTTGTTCAGATGTTTTTATTCCTTTTTTAGTAAGTTTAGCTCCATTCTTTGCATATTTAATGCTTTTTTGAGTTCCATTCTTTATTGTTCGTTTTTTTACTGCATTTTTAATTTGCTGTGCTTTCTTCTGTTTTATTTTAGATTTAATGTTTGATATTTTTTCTTTACTTTTTATGATATTCTGTTTTGTATTTTCTAATGATTTTTTCCCTATTTCATTACTCTTTGTTGCACCTTTTCTTGATAGATAACTTATATCATTTTGAATATGATTACTTGCATAATTTTCTGCTGAAGTATTTTCTTCTTTTGATGTAAATTCATTTAATCGTTCTTTTGTAGTTACTAAATTGTTTTTAAAGTTTTGTGTTTGTACTACTTTTTTATCTAATTGTTTTATTATACTTTTTTCTTTTAACTTTATATCTGGCATTTATACCACCTCCAGACTTTTATATTTTCTTTGCTATAATTACCATTCTTCCATTCTTTTGTGAATATTCACAAGTAGATAATGTAATTAGCTTATCTCCATAATTCACTTTGACATTTGTATTGTAAAACTCATAATTTCGACATTTTTCTACAAATGAATTAAAATCATTTTCATCATAAAACTTTGTATAATTATAATATTTAAAGCCTTTATCAGAATAAGCAACTGTTTTAAATGCAAATACTATTTCATAATCATTTTCAATAGTTTTATTATCTTCTAATGTATAAAACTTAATATATTTGTGGTTCTTATAATAGTTATAATTCTTGTAATTATCTAAATTAGAAAACATTGTACTATTCTTCATGTGATGACCATATATAATTAAGTTATCACTTGTTTTCAAATTACAATGCTCTGCTAAATATGGAGTTCCACTACTTGAATAATTTTTATAAACATTTCTATGAAGATAGAAATCTCCATTTTGCATAACAGGATAATTTATATTTGTTCCATCAATTTTAATCCACCCAATTATGTCTGTATTTATTTTTAAAATGCTTTCTAAATTGTAATTTCCAACATTTTTAGATGATAAATTACTTGTTTCATTTTTAAAATTGTCTGTAATTTGATTTTGGGCGATCGTTTTTTCTTCTTCCTGAACTACTTCCTGCAATTCTTCAAATAATTCATTTTCTTTCTTATTTTCTGCAATTTCTTTTATAAAAAAATAACTACTAATAGCTAAAATAACTATTAGTAGTATTAAAACCAAACTATATATTTTATTCATTAAGACTCTCCTGGTTTAGTTGTCATCAGCCTATATAGTTCTGTATTTTTTGGAAATTTATTAACAAAAGGAACTAATGATGAACCTACTTTTATAAGTCCTTCTCCTGCTCCTACATTTGTTATGAAGCTCATCTGTAAATCAGATATATTTAATAATTTTGCAAGTTCAATTCTATCTGTACTTGCTTGATTAAGCATTATTATAAATTCAGAGTTTGCAAGCATAGTTCTAGCAGTATGACTTTGTAATAAATCTTCAACATTTTGTGTTATACCTGTGCAGAAAGCTCCATATTTTCTAACTCGTTTCCAAAGTGTAAATAAGAAATTTGCAGAATATTCATATTGGAATAATAAATATATTTCATCAATGAAAATATAAGTATTTTTTCCTTTTGTTCTATTAGCAGTAATTCTATTCAATATAGAATCTAATACTACTAACATTCCTATTGGTTGTAATTGTTTACCTAATTCTAAAATATCATAGCATATTAAACTATTAGATGTATTTACATTAGTGTTCATAGCAAATGTATTTAAAGAACCATTTGTAAATAATTCTATTGCAAGTGCTATTTCTTTTGCCTCATCTTCTGGTTGTTTCAATAGTTCTTCTCTAAAATCTTGCAGAGTTGGTGGTATTCCTTGATAATTTCCTTGTTGGAATACTCTATAAACATTTGCCGTACATCTATCAATTATTGATTTTTGTTTCGGTCCGAGATTTCCACTACCAATTAGTTGTTCACACAAAGATAATATAAATTCAGATTTTAATATTACTGGATTTGCTCCATCTCCATATTGAGAGTTCATATCCATTGCATTTATGTGATTATTACTTACTGCTGATATTTTAATTACCTCTCCACCTAAAGATTTAACAAGTGGTGCATATTCGGATTCTGGGTCTATTAAAATAATGTCTGCATTTGGATCTCGTAATCTTATTGAAGTTATTTCTTGCTTTCCTGCAAATGATTTACCACTACCAGATACTCCCAAAATGAATGAGTTTCCATTTAAAAGTTGTCTTCTATCTGCAATAATCATATTTTTACTAATAGCATTTTGACCATAAAAAATACCATTCTCGTGCCTAATTTCTTGCACTTTGAATGGCATAAATACTGCTAAACTTTCAGTAGTTAAAGTTCTTACTGCATCTATTTTTCTAACTCCAAACGGTAATACTGTGTTAAGTCCATCTAATTGTTGAAATCTTAATATTCCAAGCTGACATAGATTTTTACTAGCTATTTTTAAAATTGCATCTGTCACACTTTCTAATTTTTCTTTTGATTCTTCTGTTATTACCATTGTAATAACTCCTAAAAACATTCTTTGGTCACGAATAGTCAAGTCATCTAACATTTCTTTTGAGTCATTTCTCTGTTGTTCCATATCATAAGGTATTATTGCAGAATAATTGTTTTGAGCATTCTGTTTTCTCTGCCAGTTTGTAATGTTCGTTTCTACACCTAATCTACGATTTTCTGCCTCTTTTACTGCCTCGTCCATCGGAATTGGAATAACATCTATTGATAACATCATATTTTTATTTAAGTCTGTAAGTTCTGTTACCATATCATCGTTGATATAACTAGAATATTCCTTTAAGAATAATACTCTCCCATATCTATCTCCCATTTTAAAGTAATCTCTTTCAAGTTCTACTGTATCAGGGCAAATAAAATCTTTAAAATTATGACCTTTCTTCATTGTTTCGTGTATATCAAATCTAAATGAGGTTTCTTCTCCTGTTCTATAAAAATCATGTGCTATTCTTAATCTTTCTTTTGCGTCTAATTCAACACATTTTGAGCCTAATGTATTGAATCTACTTATCAATTCACTACCTGCTCTATTAAAATAATTTCGAGCTTCTTCGACATTTTTCTTATAAACAGATATTGTTATTATCTTTTCTTGCACTATCTCATTTGCATTTTTTGCTTGAGATACAAGCATTTTATTATATTCTTTTCTATAATCATTAAGTTCATCATTGCTTTCATCTAGTAATATTGTTTTTTCAAAATCTAATTTATTTATTCTTCTATTATTTATTGTAATTTTAGTTATTGCTCCAACATCTAATGAATTTAATAAATCAGAATAATCTAAAAACATTGCTTCTTTATCTTCTTTACTAGCAACTGCATAATTAATATCCATAAACTTAAATGATTTTGAAAATTTATTTTTACTTACTTGAAAAATTCCATCTTCCCATATTGCTTTTATCGGAATAATATCCTGAACACATCTCGGTATTTTGAATTTTTCTTTATCTAATTTAAAAATCTTATTAAGAGTTCTCATTATTTTTTACCTCCTTTTTCTTCTTTTTATCTTTCTTTTCTTTCTTCTTTTTCTGTGGTTTTAGCAAACTTTGTTTTAACTTTTTATCAATAGTTGGTTTAAAGTTTTGGGCATATATATTTGTTGCTTTAAATGTTAATTTTTTAGGTGTCAAAAACTCTGATTTTATTACTGCAACAATAAACTTTTCTGCCGTCATTCCGTTATATTTAACAAATCCAAGTACAGCAAAAGGTGCAGCACCTAGTATGCAAACCCACGATAAAGTTTCTAGCCCTAAATATGGTTTGAGTACAAAATATAAAACAACTGCAACAATACAAGCTATTACAGAAAAAATGAACTGCCTTAAAGACAATCCAAAAAATATACTCTCACTAAATTCTCTAATATCTTTGTTTATTTTAACTTCCATCTATCTTGCCTCCTTATTTCTTTTTGCTTTTGTTTTTTTCTCTTGTTCCAACTTATCTCTTGCTTCTTCGAGTATGTATTCATCTATCATTTTGTAATCTTTGACTTCAATCTCTCCTTGTTGTAATTTTACAAATCTATCAATAATTTTTTCTCTTAAATCAGGATTACACTTATCTAAAAATATTCCCATTGTAGTTGCAAGTGGTGTCATTGATGGATTTTGGTAATCATATATTTTCAAATCTGTCATTCCACTTTTGGTATTTATATCAACTATAACATCTGGTAGATCTTCAAACTTAATTACTACCTCATCACATCCATCATCAACATATAATAATTTTTCCTTATCTTTTAAAATTTTCATAACTTCTTCAACACTATAAAATTGATAATCTTCCATAATTTTATTTTCCTCCTTCTCGCTAAATGTATCTGCCAAATTTTCTCCTGCTAAAACTCTTTTAAAATCCGTTTTTGCTTTTTCAAAATCTGTCAAATAATAATAACCATATTGCCAATCAATCTTGTTGTCTTTAATTTCATATCCAAAACCAATAACATATTCATTATTCATTTTTACAAAAGCAATAGGTTGTTCTTTTCTATAACCAACATCAATTACATAAGCATTTTCTAATTGTCTTGTTTCACTCATAAAGCATTCCTCCTATAATCCCATCATTTCTCTAACAATTCTATCTGACATTCTAATAGTTCCTACCAGAACTAACATATTAAATATCAATTCTCCAACATATTTCCATACCATAGTAACTGTTGCAGCACCAGTATCAACACTCGGCGAGGTTGTTACAAATGCAGAAAAGATTACACAAGCTAAAACTATAATTGCACCCTCTAAACAAACTGCTATATAACTCTTTAAAAAGCTCTTTCCTATATTTTGTGTTCCTTCTCCTGCAAAAGATGATAATGGTATTGGAGCTATTGCTGTGTACATATATAATTTAAAAAATCTTCCATATACCGTTAGAATTAAAATGAACGATAATACTGTTACAAAAAGTCCACCTAATAATGTAACTGCCCATAAAGGAATACTCTCAAAAAATCCACATTTATTGATTGCATCAATAATCGATTGTGGCAGGGTCATAGCACTTGCTTGAAATGAACTTTTCGCCATAATTGTTGTTACTATTCCCTGTATTATTTTGAATACTGCTAACATTAGTTCCAATCCATAAGTAACAATTCCTTTTGCTATTGCAAATCTTAAAAATAGTTTTAATGCTTGTTCTGGTCTTTTTAATTCTGAAAAATTAGTACAAGTTCTTGCTACTCCAACAACAAAAAATAAAACAAGTAATGCTAAACCTATTGCTTGTAAAGCTCCATTTATATTTAAAATAATATTCCATATTGCTCCACCTTTGAAATCTGCTGGACTTTGTGTGACTAACATATAAATTTCTGATAATTTACCATTCCATGTATCTAATGCGTTCTGTAAATTTCCTACAATCCAATTCACATCTAGCACCTCCATTCTAAATTTAATTTATTAAGGCAGATAAACTGCCTTAATTTTTATCCACCTGTAATAATATTTAAAATCTCTTTTGCAAATGTAATTACAACTCCACCTGCTAAAGTCATTATTCCGTTTGCTCTTTGTGTTGGATCATGAGATTTTAAACTCATACCTACTTGAACAATTCCAAATCCTAATATAATCATTCCAACTGCTCTTATTAATCCAAATATAAAATTAGATAAATTATCAACAATAGCTATTGGGTCATCTGCTGCAAATGAGTGAATTTGCCCAGCTACATTTAAAGCAATAACATAACCTATAATTATTGCTCCTCTTTTTAATGTTTTCTTTAAAAATACTTTAAAATTTCCTTTTTTCTTATTTTCCATATCAAAAATCCTCCTTAATTTTTATTTTTGGGTACAAAAAAAGACCAAAGTATATTTGTTAGATATAACTTTGGTCTTTTAGATACTATTAGCATTTTTTGTATCTTCTTTGTACATATTTTCGATTTCTTCACTTGATAATAATTCAACATCAAGTTCATTTGTTTCTAAATCTATAATTTCTTTTGTATCAATTTCCATATCATCTAAATTAAATGATATTGTACCTATTGAATTTTCTGTTCCTCCATGTATATATGGTTTTATTTCTTTATTTCCAATAGGTGTATTTATGCTATTAAAATGTTCTTTTAAATTAAATTTGAAATCTTTTACTGGTCTTTCTCCTCTAATAAAAAGTAAAGCATAATTATTATCTAGCATTCTTACCTCATCTGGTGTCAATAGTTCTCTACCTGCGATTTGGTCATTTGTAGAATAACTGCCATGTGAACCATAACTCCTACCATAAGTATTTGTATCTATTGTTTCTTTTCCTAATAATTCACTAACATACTTATGGGTGCTTTGTTCATTACCACCTAAATATAAAAACTCATCACAATTTCCAACTATTGATTCCCATTGTTTTTCAAATAAGGCTTTTAATTGTGCTAAATTTTGCAATATTATAGAAACAGATACCTCTCTTGACCTCATTACTGATAATATTTTATCAAAATCATCTGGTAAACTTACATTAGCGAACTCATCCATAACAAAATGTACATGTATTGGTAAACTGCCACCATATTTATAATCTGCTAAATAAAATAATTGTTGAAAAAGTTGTGTATATAAAACACTAACTAAAAAATTAAATGATGTATCATTATCTGGAATAATTGCAAATAATGCAACTTTCTTTTCTCCTAAACTTGGCAAGTCTAATTCATCTGTTTGTGTAAGTTGTGCCATACTCTCTAAATTAAATTTTTCAAGTCTTGCAGCAAGAGTTACTTGTATTGATTTTAATGTTTTAGCTGAACCTGAATGATATGCTCTATAATATTTTAAAGCAATATGCTCTGGATTTCTTGTTTCTAATCTATTAAATAACATATCAAGAGGACTAACATATTCGTCATCATCTTCTTTAACATCTCCTGCTCGTAGTAATTCCATTACCATTACAAAGTTTTGTTCTTCTTCTGGTGCTTCATATTTCAAATAAAATATTAAAGCTAAAAGTAACATACTTGCAGCAGTATCCCAAAATGGGTCGTTTGTACTACTTCCTTTTGGTGTTGTTGATTTAAAAAGATTTGTTACTAATTTTTGAACATCATTATCTGTTTTTATATATACAAACGGATTATAACAATGTGATTTCTCCATATTTATTAAGTCTAATACTTTGATTTCATATCCGTTCTTTTTCTAATAAATAACCTGTATCTCTAACGATTTCTCCTTTTGGATCAAGTATAACATACGATGTTGCACATTGCATTACATTTGGCTTACAATAACTAAATGTCTTTCCTGCACCAGAACCACCAATAACTAATACATTAACATTTCTTCTATGCTTTCTTCCATTTAATCCAACAGAAACATTTTTAGTAAGCAATTTATTATAATTATTAGGTTGTTTGTATTTTTTATTTAATTCCTTTGCCTCGCCCCATTTGGCTGAACCATTTTCTTCTCTCCTCCTATAATTTTTTCTAGTTGATTCATATAATAAGATTGAAAATATATAAATAATCAAAAAAATAAGAATAGTTCTAATACTATTCTCTACAATAACTATTTTAAATGGCTGATTTAATGCTACACTACCATTTTTTATTATTTCTATAAGTCCACCTTTAGTATAAGGAGCTAAAAGGAGAGCAATCCAAATAATTGGAATAATTCCTATTACATACAACACTCTCATAATTCTTTTTTCATCTTGCTTCATTGCTTGTAAATTTTCCCTTTGCAGTTCTATTTAAAGATAACATCTTTTTATTTACAGGGGCTTTTAACAATTTTGACATTAACTTATCTATGATTTCTATATCAACATTTTCTTGTATTTTTATATTTCTAAATTCATTTAATGCATTTAATATTAGTCGATAATCATATTTATCTAAATTAATTGTTCTCATTTCTTCCATTGAACACTCCTCCTTATCTACTTGATTTTGATTTTGCTTTTTTATTATTTTGAACAGGTGCTATATTTACTTTAACCTTTTCTTTAGATTTTTGTTCATCTAATTTCTTTGCTTCAACTTTAAGTTCTGCAAGTTCTTTCTTTACAGATGGTTTCTTTGCTCCTTTAGATACCCCTTCTTGCATTTTGGAAGTCGTTGAGGAAGGCTCTGACAGAGGGTCTTTTTCCGTCTTTGCCATATTGAAATTTACTTTTGAGGTTTCTTCTGTCTGTATAGGCTTTTTAGAAAGTAAATCTTCTAATTGTTGTTCCTTTGATTTTTCTGGAATCCCCTTTTCTCTTTTTTCTGCCTCTCTATCTTCAATAGATTTTGTAATAACTGTATCCATTCTTGCTGTATCTGTTGTTGTTAGTTTAAATCTTTCAACAATTCTATTTATTCTTGAAGCATCTTCATCTTTAACCATAACATCTACCATTCCATCAATGTCTTTGTTATTTCTATTGATTAAAGCACAATATGAAATACCATAATTTTTTGCCTCTCTTGCAAATGTTTTTAAATCTTCTCTGCTTACTGTAAATATTTTTAAAGGCTTTCCTGTTTTTAACATATTATTAAGTCTAATTTTTCCTTTTGTTTGTTTTTTATCTTTCATAATAGTATAAATCATTGCAGCAACATTCTTTGCTCCACTACCAGTTAGTCTTGCTAAAATTTCAAATCCCTCTAAACTTAATCTTACTACTTGTTCTGATACATCTCCATTAACACTCATATATCATTTACTCCTTTCCTTTTTTTCTTTTCTCTTTTTTTCTCTCTTTTGTTTCTTTTTCCATTTCTTCTTGTGTATCTAATTCAGATAAATTATTATCTATCTTCGGTACTCTTGTTTTAATATCTTCACATAATTCCACCCTCTTTCTTAATTTAACTAATTTATCATTTAAAGATGAAATCTGCTCTGCATATTCGTGCATTTCATTTCCATCTTTTGATAACTTTCTTTTTGCCCAAAGTCTTTCTCTTTGGTCTAGTATTTCTTTTATTTTAAAATTCACATCATCTTGATAGTTACTTAATTCTTCAAATGTTTTTATTTTATGTATTGCTAAAAATCTTGCTTCTTCAGATAATTGTTCCATTCTTGAAACATCTGCTCTTATACTTGGTGGTAATCTTTGTTGTGGTACATTATCTGGAAAAACTTTTAGCAAATAACAATAATGATAATATAAAGCAATAAATCCTTTCGCTTTGGCTCTTTTGTGCCTTTTAGCAAAAGGATAATTAACTTTTCTATAATTATAAACATTTTCTATAAACGGAACTCGAACTGCTTGTTCTTCTATTATTCTTCTTTTTATATTTTCTATTGAATAATTTTCTCCATATCTTCTTTCTATTCTAATATTTCTTTTATAAGGTTCTTTTCTTATACTAATTTTATTAGATCTAAAAATAATTTCATAATCTAATTTTTTCATTAGGTATAAAAAGTCATCATAAGAATATGCTTGTCTAATTGCTAAATCTAAATCTCGTTTTGCATTATTAGAATAGTTGTCAGTATATAAAGATTTTTTATAAAAATTATCATAATTCATTTTTTTCTTTGTTGCTTTTTCTTCTATTACACTTAATCCGTATTCCTTACAAAGCTCATCTGATATATGCCTCATTTTTGCATAATTAGTATGATTATCATAATATTTTAAGCCATCTTCAAAAGAAACAGAATTAAGCACAATGTGATTATGTATATGATTAGTATTAAGATGAGTTGTAACTACTACTTGAAATCTATCTCCCCACATTTCATTTGCAAGTTGCACACCAATCTGATGTGCTAATTCTGGAGTAACCTCTCCCTCTGCAAAAGATTGATATGCGTGAAATGCTAAAATTTTATCTTTTTTATTATAATATCTTTTTGTATCTTGCATTTCTTCATAAGCTGAATCTGAATCACAATTTATTCCTGTAACAAAATATTCTTTTTCTGTTTTATCTGAATTTCTTGCATAATCAATTACATTTTGCAAGTCATCTACTAATATTTCATATTTCTGATTAAATTCAATTTTAGTTTTATTTTCATCTTTAGCATAACCTATAACATGATCCATTCTTTTAACAACTTTCCATATTTTTGTTACTGCCAAATTACCACCTCCTACAAAAATTTATTTTTTACTTCTTCTGCAAATTTGTGCCAATTATTTGCTTCACTCTTATAATAATCTTTATCTATTTTATCTGTTTGATTTGCTTTCTTTGCTATTTGATTAAGATTAACTCCTATTTTAGAAAGTTGTTTCATTATCACATAAAATTCTTTGCCAGGCTTTTCTTTTATATTTTCATTCATTAACAATCTTCTAAAATATTCTCCATAAGAAAGATTACATCTTTGGCAATCTGCAATTAACTTTTCATTCTCTAATTCATTAAGCATTATATCTTTTCTTATATATCTTTTTCTCAAATCTCTCCCTCCTGTTTTGCTCATTTAAAAATGGGGATTGGGGTTTCCCCATAGAATAGAATTTTGAAACACGATATTTTCGTGTGAACAAATTCAGTGCTTGCTAGGACAAGAAATCCATTTTTTCCATTTTAAAATGTACTTACATTGGTACTCTATTTTGTTCCTTTTTCATTTTATATCTGTCAATTTCTTGCCTATTTTTTAACCCTATGCTGTAACATAAGTAATCATTTATGTCTTTACCATAAGGAGCAGGAATATCATAAACATTGTACTTATCAAGTGCATATATCATTGCTTTTGTTGCATTTCTTCCTGCTATATCATTATCAAAATGTAATACAATATCTTTTATATTTGTGTTTTTATTTAAAAAGTTTTGTACTGCTATTGGTACTTTACTTTGTTCTATATTAGAACTTGGTTGGTACACTCCTGCAAGTGATAAAAGATTTTGATTTGTATAATCATATCCCTTATTTTTTAATAATGTTGCATAAGATAATAAATCTATACTGCTTTCAAATATATGTAATGAATTACATTCTTCTGCTCCTAACATTCTAAAAGAATACTCTTTTGAACTCCCCTTTGCATCTCTCATTATTCTTTTTTCATTTGTACTTCTGCACCCTGCATATTTGATATTGTTATCATTATCGTACCCTAAAAATACTGCATTATTGGTTTTATTTTCTTGATAAATAATCTTTTTATTTATGCAATCATTTATTATTTCTTCATCAATTCCTCTGTTTTTTAGATACTCTATAACTTGTTTATTGGTACTCGCTTTTTCTGGAATTACTATTGTTTTAGGTGCGTTTTCATTACTATATTGAGGTCTAATATATGTATCTATATTTCTATTTAATACACTTGAAACTGCCTCTTGTAATGTCATATTTTCTACTTTAATAAGATAATCAACTGCTGACTTTCCTGCTTGATGTGTTGAAAATCTATGCCATAATCCATTACTTATAATGACACTATCATGACTTTTTAAGGAATATGTATTAGTACCTTTTCTTACAAGTTCTGATGGATTATTGTTCATAAAATAAGTTAGTAAATCAATTTCTTTTGCTTGTTTTACAACTTCTTTTGGTACAAATTTAGGCATAATTTTGCACCTCCTTTTTCTTTATCTTGCATCTTTATTTCGTTCTTTTTTGACCTCATTATCTCTAATAAGGTCTATCGTATCATCTATTGAAAATTCTAAAGCCTCTCTTAAGCTACCATCATTAGATAGCCAATCATCATAGCATTCTTGTAATATATGTTCCCTTTTAAGTAATGTTTTAAGTTCGAATTTTGAATAATCTTTATCGTATGCTAAATAATCTTGTATCGTTTGCATACATGTTATTTTATAACTATTGTCTATTATTTGTTCTGCAGGTAGTCCCTTTAAACTATCTTTAAAATCTGTTAATTCCCTTTCTAATTTTTCAATTAACTTATTTTTTAATTCTTCATTTTCCATAATTTATCACACTCTCTTTCTTTTTTATTGCATAATAAAAAGGACAGATTTTTTAAATTATCCGTCCCTTTAAACTAGTTTAATTTTAACATTCCCATATTATTTAAATAGATTAATGCTTCTTTAAAACCTAATTTAAAACTTTCTTTTAACTCAATAACATCAAGTTCAGTTTCATAATCAAGTACATTAAGCATTGCATATTGTTCATCATCTCTTAATTCTATTGGTTCTTTTTCTTCTAAAAATGTTCTTACATTTGGGTATTTATACTTTAGTTCTGATATCTTTTTATTTAATGTTTGATAGTCTTCTCTATCTTTTAATGCTTGTGCTTTATGAACTTCTAAATACTCTAAAAAACCTTCTTCATAATTATCAAAAAAACTACCTGCGATTTCTTCCATACCTTTATTCTCCTATTTCCATCAATATTTTTTTACTATCAACTATCCCTAATTTATAATAATGTTTACAAAGTAGGTCAGTTTCATTACCAATGGCAAGTTCAAATTTATTTAATTTAGCAATTATTGGGTCTAACTTTTTTTCATCTTTAACTACTTTTTTAATCAAATTAATCAATTCTTCTTCCACTTTTAATGACTCTGTAAATTTACCATCAAGATTCTTTTTCTTTAATAGCATTGTTTCAAAATCATCACTTATTGAATCATATAGTTGATCTAAAATAGATCTATTAAATAATTCTTCCATTTCCTTATCCCTCCTCAAACTTATTCTAATATAATCTTTTGAATTTGAGAAATGTGCAAATTATTTAATTATAAATTTGACAGAAAAAAAGAGCAATATTTTAAATATCACTCTTAAAACTACTCTATAACTTGTAATTTGAAAACCATAAAACGATTTTTTTAATACAATATTGTTGCCACACTTAGGA
>CALYZR010000002.1 GCA_945610215.1 uncultured Clostridium sp.
TATACAATAAACACTACAAGGTGCACAACATGTGTGTAATAGTAATTTCATTTTTATTCCTCTTTTATATTAATTTTTTCATCTATTATATATTCTGGTCTCTTTTTGGTGTCATCGTAAATTCTTGCAATATATTCAGATATCATCCAAATAGATACTAGTTGAACTCCTGCAAAAAATGTTATTGCTACCATTAAAGATGTCCAACCTGAAGCTAAATTATTCCACTTAAACACATATGATAGTATTGCATATATAAGTAATATGAATGATACAAAAATTGATATAATTCCTATTCCTCCAATTATTTTTAGAGGTTTAGTGGAAAAGCTTATTATCCCATCTGATGCCAATTTTAACATTTTCTTTAATGGATATTTTGTTTTTCCTGCAAAACGTTCTTGTCTTTCATATTCAATAGGAGTCTGTTTAAATCCAACCCAACTAAATAATCCTCTTAGAAATTTATTGTGTTCTGGCATAGAATTTATAACATCTACTACTTTCCTATCTACCAATCTAAAATCTCCTGTATCTTTTGGAATATCTACATCTGATAATCCATTTAAGATTCTATAAAACATTTTTGCTGTCATAAGTTTAAATTTAGATTCACCTTTTCTAGTTTTCCTTTTTGCATATATAACTTCATTTCCTTCTTCCCAAAGTTTTAACATATCTACTAATAATTCTGGTGGATCTTGCATGTCACTATCTATTATTAAGATGCAATCACCTGTTACAAATTTTAAACCTGCTGTAACAGCTGCTTGATGTCCAAAATTTCTAGAAAAAGATACTACCTTTATATTTTCATCTTTACTAGCTATTTCTTTTAGAATTGGTAGTGTTCTGTCTTTACTTCCATCGTTTACAAATATAATTTCATGTTCATAGTTTTCTAAACTATTTAATACATTTTTTGTTCTGTTATAGCACTCTTTTGCTACCTCTTCTTCATAATACATTGGTATAACTACAGATACTTTTTTCATATTTCTCTCCATTTCTTAAAATTAAACAAATGAGGTCATCCCATTTTGTTTAATTTACCATTTCTATTCCTAAATGCTTGTATGCACTTGGTGTTGCTACTCTACCACGTGGAGTTCTTGCTATAAATCCCATTTGCATTAGGTATGGCTCATATACATCTTCTATTGTTTCTACTTCTTCGCCTATTGTTGAGCCAAGTGTTTCTATTCCTACTGGTCCACCAGCATAGTTTAATATAATTGTTTTTAATATTTTTCTATCTATATTATCTAATCCTAAATCATCTATTTCTAATTTTTCTAATGCTATTTTTGCAATTTCTTTTGTTATATTTCCATCTCCTAAAACAGCTGCATAATCTCTTACTCTTTTTAATAATCTATTTGCTATTCTAGGTGTTCCTCTTGAACGCTTTGCTATTTCTAAAGAGCCCTCTTTGTCAATATTAACTTCTAAAATTTTTGCAGATCTTCTTACAATTTTGTCTAAGTCTTTAACGTCATAAAGTTCTAGCCTATGTACTATTCCAAATCTATCGCGAAGTGGTGTTGTAAGGGAACCTGCTCGTGTTGTTGCTCCTATTAAAGTAAATTTAGGTAAATCTAATCTAATTGATCTAGCACTAGGTCCTTTTCCTATTATAATATCTAGGTTATAATCTTCTAGAGCAGGATAAAGTATTTCTTCTACACTTCTGTTTAATCTATGAATCTCGTCTATAAATAAAACATCATTTGGAGAAAGATTGGTTAAAAGTGCTGCTAAATCACCAGGCTTTTCTATTGCAGGTCCTGATGTTATTCTTATATTTGTATTCATTTCATTTGATATAATACTTGCAAGAGTAGTTTTTCCTAACCCTGGAGGTCCATAAAGTAAAATATGATCTAGTGGCTCGTTTCTCTTTTTAGCTGCCTCTATATATATTTTCATATTTTCTTTTACTTTGGTTTGTCCAATATATTCATCTAACGTTTTTGGTCTTAACGATACTTCTGCTTTTTCCTCCATTTCATCCTGCAAATTTGGAATTAATAAATTTTCGTCCATGTTTTTGTCTCCTCTTAAAATTACTTCTAAATTATATATTTAATCTATAAAAAAAGCAATAGGTAAAAATGCTTATATTTCTCTTTTACCTATTGTTTAATCATAATTATAATACATAAAATAATATACAAAAGAAATGTAATAAACTTCCTAAAACTATAAATAAATGAAATATTGAATGCATATATTTATGTTTCTTCCCAAATCCATATAATATTGCTCCAATTGTATATGCTATTCCTCCTGCTACTAATAGCATTACTCCATTTTTTCCAAGAAGTTTTGGCAATAAATCTATTCTGAATATTACTACCCAACCCATTGCCAAATAACAAATCATAGAAAATTTTTTATATTTTTCTAAGTCAATTGAATTTAAAACAATTCCTAATATTGCTACAGCCCAAACTACACCAAACATTGTCCATCCAAGTGCTGTATTATACTCTCTGAAAGTACAAAGTGCTACCGGAGTATATGAACCTGCTATAAGTAAAAATATTGTGCAATGGTCTAATACTTGCAATACTTTTTTCCCTGTGCTTTTTCTTGGAGATAACCCATGATATATACTAGACATTGTATATAAAATTATCATTGTAGTACCATATATACTGCTACTAACTACTCCGTATGCACTATTATGTGAAGCTGCCATTACAATACATAGAACTGTTGTAACAATTCCTAGCACTGCACCTACTATATGAGAAGTCATATTAAATATTTCTTCTCCTTTTGTATAGCTTGGTAGGACTCTATCTTTTATCTTCGTTCTTTCCATTTGTAAAACCTTCTTTATTTTTTTCTTCTTAAAATCCAACCTTCTTTTACATCTGCTGGTATTTTTAGTATAACCTTTTGTCCTTCTTTGCCCGGATTTATATATGATATCGCTTCTTTTGTCTCTGCATCCCACATTTCCTCTATTACAAATTTTTCAGATTCTAATTTGTTTGGAATTAATAATTCCATAGAATCTCCTAATTGTAATCTGTTTCTTATTTCTATTATATCTTTGCCATCTTGGTTCTTCTCTAAAACTTTTCCTCCAAACTCATAGTCTGGATTATATTGTTTTCCCTCATATTCTTGAAAGTCTCTATTATTTTTATCATTAAAATAAAATGTTGTTAATCCTCTTGTCTTAGTTTTTTCTAGCTCTTTTAAATACCTCATATAATCATATTCTTCTGGATTTTTTATGTAATCATCTATTGCATTTCTATATGCATTTATTACTGTTGCTAAATAATATTCTGTTTTTAATCTTCCCTCAATTTTTAAGCTATCAATTCCCATTTTAATTATTTCTGGAATTTCTTTTATTAAACATAAATCCTTAGAAGAAAGTATATATGTTCCATTTTGGTCTTGTTCTACTGGCATTAAGTTTCCTGGATTGTTTTTTTCTTCTATATACATATTATATGCCCATCTACAGCTTTGTGCGCAGTCTCCTAAATTACCACATCTAGATGCCAAAAAATCACTTAAATTGCATCTTCCAGAATAGCTATAGCAAATAGCTCCATGTACAAATATTTCTATTTCTAAATCTGTATTATTCTTTATTTTTTTTATTTCTTCTTTATTTAATTCCCTTGCAAGTATTATTCTTTTTGCTCCATTTTTCTTCCAAAAATTACTTGTATGATAACTTGTAACATTTGCTTGAGTACTTATATGTATTGATATTTCTGGTGCCAATTTTTTTGCCATTTCTACTATTCCACCATCAGAAATAATAAGTGCATCAACTTTTGCTTTTTTTAATATATTTATTTGATTTTCTATCTCTATATACATATTGTCTCTTGCATATATATTTAAGGCTGCATAAACTTTTTTATTTATACTGTGAGCATATTCAATTGTTTTTAATAATTCGTTATCGTCTACTGTTACTCTTGAGCGTAGAGACAAATTTGCAGTTCCCATATATACGGCATCAGCACCATATCTAAAAGCTGTTTTTGCTTTTTCAAATGAGCCTGCTGGGGCTAATAATTCTGGCTTTTGCATAAAATTAAGTTCCTTTCTATTTTATTTATTTGTATATTAAGCAAATATATGTTATAATTATATATGATATCTTTTATTAAGGAGGTGGGCTCTTGCCCAAATACCAACCCAAAATCAAACCAGAAAACACTGTACGGATTTCCGAAATTCCGGATTCTGTTTTAAATGTGTCGGTTTGGCTAAGTTTGACTCAGTTGGAAGAGATTGAAACTCTCTTCTGTTCTAGTCACACAATACTTTATGTTGTTGATAACAAATCAACATCAGGATGCTTGCATCCTTTGCGTGACGAGAAAAAGAGGTTTAAGGTTATTATTACTCTTGGTAAGTAACAATAACCTTGTATAGAGGTAGTTCTTTACTGAATTACCTCTTTTACTTTGCTTATTGCTAGTCCATCTCCAACTTCTAAAATTTTAGTTTCTAATTTTTTGTTTTCTGTTACTTCTTTTATGTATTCTCTTAAATGTGTTACAGCAGTTCTTTGTTTATGTTTATTATAATCACTCATAACATATCCTTTGTATAGAATATTATCTGCAAGTATTATGCTTCCTTCATGAGATAATCTTATTGCTTCTTTCAAAAAAATTGGATATTTACCTTTTGCAGCATCTATGAATATTACATCATAACTTTCTTTTAGTGTAGGCAATATTTCTACAGCATTTCCTATAAATACATTTATTGTATTTTCTAATTTCATTTCTTTTATATTTTTTATTGCTTCATTTGCTCTTGTTTCATCTAGTTCTATTGTATCTATTAATATAGACGAGGATTCCTCGTCTACACAGTTTTCTAATAGAATTGTTGCAAAGCAAATAGAAGAATAGCCTGTTGCTGTTCCTATTTCTAATATTCTAACAGGTTTTTCTTCTGTTAATATTTCTTTTATTACCTCTAAAGTATCATCCATTATAATTGGAATATGCTCTTCTAAAGATTTTTTCTTTATGCTTTCTATACTCAATTATCTTTCTTCCCCTTCTGAAATTTGGTTTTCTTCTGAAGTCTTGTTTTTTTGACTAGCAATATAGTAACTCATTAATGTTCTTCTAACACTTCTTTTTAAGCTTTCATCTTTTAGATCTGGACAAAATTTAGTTATACTCTTGTTGTTTAGGACTTTATCTATAGCTAGAAAAAAATTGTTATTTCCTTCTATTTCCTTATCTACAAATCTTTTTACTCTTGCAAAATTTTCTTGAACTTTAGTATAAAAATTTCTTTTCTTTGCCTCCTTATCCAATGCCCAATCAACTCTTCTTAATTGTTTACGATAATCTTCTCCCATATAACAAACCTCTCAATCAATTATTTTCTTGCAGCTCTTTCTCTATCTTTGTTGTTTAATATTTTTTTTCTTAATCTTATACTCTTTGGTGTTACTTCAACTAATTCATCATCTTGAATAAATTCTATTGCTTTTTCTAAACTCATTTGTATTGGTGGTACTAGTCTTAATGCATCATCAGATCCAGAAGCTCTTGTATTTGTCAAATGTTTCTCTTTACATACATTGACTGCTAAATCTTCTCCTCTTGAATTTAATCCTACTATCATTCCTTCATACACTTCTGTACCAGGTCCTATAAATAAATCTCCTTTATCTTGTGCATTATATAATCCATATGTTATAGCTTTTCCTGCTTCAAATGCAACTATTGTTCCTCTAACTCTTGATACAACATCTCCTTTGTATGGCTCATAACAATCAAATATATGATTCATTGTTCCTTCTCCTTTTGTATCTGTTAAAAACTCTGTTCTATATCCAATTAGTCCTCTCGCAGGTATTTTAAATTCTATTTTTGTATGTCCATCTTCTGCTGGTTCCATATTTACCATTTCTGCTTTTCTTCTTCCTAGTTTTTCTATAACATTTCCTATGCAGTCATCTGGAACATTTACTACTAATCTTTCTATTGGTTCACATTTTTCCCCATTTATTTCTTTAAATATAACTTTTGGACGAGATACTAATAACTCAAAGCCTTCTCTTCTCATTGTTTCTATTAATACAGATAAATGTAATTCTCCACGTCCAGCAACTTCAAATGAGTCTGGTGAAGCTGTTTCTTTTACTCTTAAAGATACGTTTCTTTCTAGTTCTTTAAATAATCTATCTCTTATATGTCTTGATGTTACAAATTCTCCCTCTCTACCTGCAAATGGTCCATTATTAACAGAGAATGTCATTGTAACTGTTGGCTCGTCTATATCTACAAAGTCTATTTTTTCTGGGTTGTTTATATCGCAAATTGTTTCTCCTATATTTATATCTGTTATACCAGAAATTTCTACTATATCTCCAGCTTTTGCTTCTGGAACTTCAACTTTCTTTAATCCCATATAAGTAGAAACTTTAACTACTTTTGCGTTTTCGTTTTTATCTTTTTTGCATACTACTACTGGCATTCCTTCTTTTATAATACCACGTTCTACTCTTCCTACTGCAATTCTTCCAACATAATCATCATAATCTATATTTGATACTAGCATTTGCATTGGTCCATTTTTATCACATTTTGGTGGTTCTATTGTATTTACTATTGTTTCAAATACACATCTCATATTGTCTGATTCATCATCTAAATTCATTTTAGCATATCCATCTCTTGCAGAAGCATATATTACAGGGAAATCTAATTGATCGTCATTTGCTCCTAACTCTATAAATAGTTCCAGAACTTCGTCTACTACTTTTAAAGGTCTTGCTCCTGGTCTATCTATTTTGTTTATTACAACAATTGGTTTTAAGTTTAAAGCTAGTGACTTTTTCAAAACTTCTCTTGTTTGTGGCATTGCCCCTTCAAATGCATCTACTAATAAAAGTACTCCATCTACCATTTTAAGAACACGTTCAACTTCTCCTCCAAAGTCAGCATGTCCAGGTGTATCTACAATATTTATTTTTATATCGTTATACATAACAGATGTATTTTTAGCAAGTATTGTAATTCCTCTTTCTTTTTCTAGGTCATTTGAATCCATTACTCTTTCTTGTACTTGTTCATTGTCTCTAAATGTGCCACTTTGTCTTAAAAGTGCATCTACTAATGTAGTTTTTCCATGGTCTACGTGTGCAATTATTGCTACATTTCTAATCTTTTCATTGCTCATTATGTGTCCCCTTCTCTCATTATTTTACAACTAATAATTAATTATACATTATTTTTTGTGTAAAAGTCAATAGGTATCGCCTCGTTCTAGCAGAAAATTTGATTTTTTTGTAGAAATATGATAAAATAATATTGCAATATGCATTATTTGAGGGGGTTAAACTTTTTAATTTTAAAATACAGAAAGGAACTAATAGCATGAAAAAGAAAAAGTTTATCCGAATTCTTTTTAGTTTGATTATGATTGGTACAATCGTAGCACTTTCAGTGTTTTTGTTTCAGACTAAGAGTAAGTTGAAAGTAGCCGAAAGCAAGATTGACTCTTTGTCCTTTGTTGAAGGCGAAGTAGTTGAAAATTCCTCTGGTGGAATCGTAACAGGTTCTCTCAAATCTTGGGTGTTTTATACTGATGATTCATTTATAAATGCTCCTAAGATGGGAAAATCTATAAGTTTAATCTTTTGTGAGCTCCATAAGGCTGATTTAATAACAGCTTTCTCAAATGATCTTTTTAAAGTTAAGTATTCAAAAAAAGTAATTGTTAAGTCTGGAACTGCAAGCGAGCAAACTTATTACATGGTAGGTGGATATTATATAGCCCCTGCTTCTGTTGAAAAAAGCTAACACCTTTTCCCCCCTCAAACGGCCCCTGTTACGCAAGTAACGCTAAGGGGCCAATTCTTTTTTCTATACAACAAAAAAGATATCCTCTTTCGAGGATACCTTTTTTGTTCAGTTAGCTAAGAAGCTCATCAATGCTTTTAAGCAGTCCTGTGTAGTACATCTTCTGCAAGTAAGCAAATGAAAGATATGCTACTGCCTCATACTGGAATTTCAATCCGCCGCCAGTAAAACCAATGTCTTCCAGCGTAAGATTGTTGTTTCCTGCATCTGCTCTGTACTGCTCCCACAAGTTTATGCGTTCTACCATTTCCTTGTTGCTAAGCATGTCAGCATAAGAATAACTGCGCGGCAAACCTTCTTCATCAAACCACGTATAAACTCTGTCTTCCGGTCTTACCTCCGGTTTCCAATTCAGAAGCTCTGCTGCCTCTGGAAACTCTTCAACCAAGTAATACCACTTAGCAAAGGCTTCTTTTGCAAGAGCAAGCCAGTCTACCTGTTCATCACTTTTGCCATTCATAAAGCTCTTGACGAAGTTTGAAAAATCCCGAAGGGCCTTTTTCATCGCTTCATTGCGCTCTGCTTCTGCTGCTGCCATTTTTGCTTTCTTACTGAATTTTCCGAACATATTTGTTCCTCCTAAAATTTTTTTGTGTCTCTGTCTAGCCTAAGATGCAACCTCTGACACTAAGAGGAAGCATTTAATAAAGCTCATTGGCTTTACTAATATCAGTATACCACATTATGTAAATTTTCGCAAATTTAGCTAGTTTTATATTCTCTCATCTCTTAACTTTACTATTGTTTTCATTAATTCTTCTGTTAGTTTATCCATTATTTCTTTGTTATTTACTTCATCTTTATATTTGCTATAGTAAATTGGTTTACCTATATTTACTTTTACTTTTCTAAATGGTTTAAAGTTTCCTTGTACACCTACTGGTACAATTGGTGCATTTGATTTTATTGCAAGCTTTATTGCTCCATCTTTTGGTTTTATGCCTTTTTCCATTCCATTTCGTGTTCCTTCTGGAAATATCATTAATAGTTCATTGTTCTTTAATATTTTTAAAGAAATTTTTATGCTTTCCATAGATTTGTTGTTTGCTTTTACTGGATATATTCCATACAAATCTGCTAAAAATCTGAAAAATCTATTTCTAAATAACTCTTCTTTTGCAAGAGTTTTTATATCTCTTTTGTTCATTGAAATTATTAATGTAGAATCTAATGCATGTACATGGTTTGGGCAAATTATTGCTGCTGTATCTTTTGGTATATTTTCTCTTCCTATTATTTTGGGTCTATATATAATTATCATTAAAAATTTATATATTTTTTTTATTATTAATCCTAAAACTTTCTTCATTATATTCTCCTTTTTATAAGATAAATTGTAATTTGTTTTCATTCAGGTGAATTCAGGACAGTCCCCAAAATCCCCCGAATGGGTGATTTTAAGGGACAGTCCCTAGAATTCCCCCTCACACAAATTACAATTTGCTGTTCTTGTTTCTTATTATTTCTATAATTCTATCTACTACTTCATTTATCGTTAAATTTGTTGTATCTACTACTATACTATCTTCTGCTTTTTTTAATGCTCCTATTTCTTTTGCTTTATCATTTTCATCTCTTTTTCTTATATTTTCTATTACTTCTTCGTATGTCATATTTATATTTTTTTCTTGATTTTCTTTATACCTTCTTTTTGCTCTTTCTTCTATTGATGCATCTAAATATATTTTTACATCAGCATTTGGAAATACATAGGTACAGATGTCTCTTCCTTCCATAATTACATCTTTTCCTTCTGCTAGTTTTCTTTGTAAATTTACCATTTCAAATCTTACTTCATTAATTGAAGAAATTGGAGATACTATTTTTGTTACTTCTTTAGAGCGTATTTCTTTTGTAACATCTTTTCCATTTAAAAATATTTTATCTCCATCTGGTAATGGTTCAATATCAATTTTTATTGTTTTTGCTATTTCTATTATTTTTTCTTTATCTTCTAGTGGAACTCCTTGATTAATACTTTCTAATGCTACACATCTATATGTACTTCCTGTGTCTATATTAATTAGCCCTAATCTGTTTGCTACTTGTTTTGTTACTGTTCCTTTACCGCTACCTGCTGGTCCATCTATTCCTACTATAAAACTCATTTTTCATTCTCCTTTTATAGGTGTGCAATCATGCGCCCTACATTTTATTCTTGATTTTTTTCTGGTACATGTATTCCTTTTGCTATTATGTCTATATTTTCTACATTCATTGCTGTTAGATTTTCTATTTCTCTTTTGCATTTTTTCTTAAATTCTTTTAGCGTTTCTACTATGTTGAAACCATATTCGACTATTACTTCTACATATATAGATATTCCTTCATTTTCACCTATTTTATCTATTCTAACTCTACTTACTTTATATAATCCTTCTGTTTTTATTACTAGGTATTCTATTATTTGTCTAAACACAGTATCTGATATTACAAATTTTCCCAAATAACTAAATGTTGGTCTTATTATTGATTTTTCTGATATATATGGTTTTGCATCTTTTCCTTTTGATTTAAATATTTGAAGTGGATCTAATATAAATCCAGAAAAATCTTTTTTTATTTCAAATGTAGGTACTGGTATTACATGTTTTCCTTGTGTTTGTCTAATTCTTTTTGCCTCTTGCATTTCTTCTTCTGTTGCTACATCTGTTATATATATTGTTTCTGTAAGTTCCGGTAATCCTAAATTTTCTCTTATTTTTTTTATCATATTGTCAGATGTTCCTAAAATTAATATGCTTTCTGGTCTATATTTTCTAAATGCTTTTTTTATTTCATCTGCTTCGTCTTGATTATTAAATAGTGCTTTTTTTACTGTTTCTATTTTTGTTGCAGCTTTTTTTGCTGAAACACCAGCAATAACTTCATTTTCTTTTATTAAAAGTCCATCATCAATTATATAGTTTATTCCTCTTTCACTTGCTACCATTTGTGCTCTATAGCTCTTTCCTGTTCCAGAAGGCCCTACAAATGCATATGTTTTAATTTTACTTTCAATTAGTTTATCTATTATCATATAATTCACTCCATGGATAGAATTATATCATTTTAGTTTTATTTTGTCACTATTTAGTTGCATAAAAAAAGGAGCTATGCTCCTTTTTAGTTAATCGTTAAAATATAATATTAATCGATAACCTATATATTCTTGTGTATCGCTTTCTGCAGTTGAATCGTCTGACATCATTCTTGGACTTCCACTTACTCCATAGTATGCTCCTCTACATATTTTTTCGTTCTCATTTTTTGATTCTGTTGTCCATTCTTGTAAGTTCCCCGCTAGGTCATATATATTATTTGCAGAATAGCTTTCGCTACTTCCCGTTGATTTCATTCTTCCCTGTATACTTGTATCATTCCTATAATTTCCCCAACTTGTACTATTAAAAAACACATCTCTAAAAGTCATAGTGTTTGATTTAATAAGCCATGTTCCAATACTATTCCATGCTGCTCCACTTGGCAATGCTGATTTTACCCCATATTCATCACTGTTATATTTTGTTTCTGCCTCTGTTTTTGCATCTGTATATGAAATATTATTTTTTGGAGTATTTTCTTTTTTTACTGTTCCGTCTTCACCCATTTCGTATCTTCCTATATAAAATCCTCCATATTTTAAGACATTTACTTCTTCTGGAGTTATATCTTCTGTATCGTAAATTGTCGTTGATGTAGATTGAAGCCAGTCTTTTAAAGCTTCTATTTTTAATTCAAAAGTTTTCCCTTGATTTGTTGCATAATAATCAGCCAATCCTTCCAATCCTCCAGTACCCAATGCCAGTTTCTCAAATGTTGCTATTATAGTACTAATTCTCACATATTGCAACCTTGTCACATAAAGTTCTTCTTCTTTTGTTCCGTCCGCATATTCTACTGCCACTTCATAAATACTATTTTTTGCGTCTATTGTTTTTTCGAAATATGTTTTTCCTTGAACGTCTATTTCTTCGTTATAATCTTCTAAATCCATTATTGTTACTTTTGAAATTGTTTTCTGTCCATCTACTATTATTTTTAATTTTGGGTTTGTCTGCACTGGAACCCACACAAATTGATTTCCATTATTTCCAGTTGCATTATTTTCATCTAATTGATTATCACTTATTACAATTCCTGTATTTTTCGTTCCTGTTACATAATAGAATCCTTTTGGAATCGGCACCCCATCTTCTGTTACAGATTTAACATTTTCCCCTACTGTAACTGTTGGTGTGTCTCCCGTTTCTTCTATGCTAATATCATCTAAAATCAGTTCAAAATGGTCAATATAATCTTCTTCATTATTAATTGCAATTTTCCATTTTGCATTAATTCCTTTGTATTTAAATAATATATAAAAATTTCCTTCTTCATCTATTTCTGGCTCTTCTTCTACTTTAGAATCTGGATTTTTTTCTTCACCTTCTCCAACAACCCTTTTATTTGCTTGAGCTAAAATAGATTCAAGCTCAATATATGCTTCTGGATTTAAATATAAATCCGCATTAAGTTCTGCTGTTATTACATTTAGTTCTTCAAGTATTTGCTGTTTGTTAGTCTTTCTACTTGCTGTTTTTGCACTTTCAAACAGTCCTCCATTTATTGCTGTTGTTACAGTTACAACAACCAATATTAGCATTACAATTATTGTTATTATTAATGCTATTAATGTTATTCCTTTTTGCTTTTTCATTTGTTTCCTCCCCTTTTTATAGCTATTAGCCACATTTTATCTTTTGTCTTAATCTCATATAAATATTTATATATAAATTTTATTTGATTGTTTCAAATCTGTCAATACCATACTTATCAAAAAAGAAACAGTTTTGCTGTTTCTTTTTTATTTATTTAATTATTTGATAATTCGTTTACTTTTACGCTTCTTGTGTGTTCAATTTTTGTCCATGTTGTATCTGGTTTAATTAATGCTTTTATATTTATTAATATCCAAGAACCTAAGAATAATGGATAGCATAATATTCCTTTTAGCATTGGCTTAATTGGTCTTTTATCTAGCCACATTATTAGTATCGCTGTAAGTGGTGGTAAAAGGAATGTTGCTCCTATATATCTTGCATAATTCCAAAGTAGTGCAGCTGTTGTCATTCCATTTCCTGCATATATTGCAAAATTTACTATTAATAGTCCTAATGTTATTATAAGCATTGGCATTCCCATTAAATAAAGTAGTCCGTCAAAATTCATTAATGTTTTGTGTTCTTTAACTCCTTTTGCTAAATCTTTTAAATAGTATTTAACACATTGAATATGCCCTACTGACCATCTCATTCTCTGTGTCCATGATTGTTTATATTCTAATGGTTGTTCGTCGTAAACTATTGCATCTGTTGCCCAACCTAATTTTCTACCTTCTGCTATGTTTATTAAAGAAAATTCTATATCTTCTGTTAAAGTTTTTGTATTCCATCCTTCTTTTTGAATAAGGTCGTATTTTACCATAAATCCTGTACCATTTAATAATGGAGATAATCCTAAGTTATATCTTGCTAAATGGTAAAATCTATGCATTGTCCAGTAGAATAATGCGTATCCTGCTGACACCCAAGAATCTGTAGGATTTTTTATATCTCTATATCCCTGAACGACTTCTTCACCTTGACAAAGTTTTTTATTCATTGCGACAAAGAAATCTGGCATTACAACATTGTCTGCATCAAAAACACACATAGCATCATATTCTGCGCCTTGTTCATTCATTTTATTTAAAAACCATTGCATTGCATAGCCTTTTGTTTTCTTTTCACTGTCAAATCTCTCATATACAATTGCTCCAGCATCTCTTGCGATTTGTGCTGTGTTATCTGTGCAGTTATCTGCTATTACATATATATCCAAAAGTTCTTTTGGATAGTTTTGATTTTTTAAACTTTCTATTAAGTTTGCTACTACAGCTGCTTCATTATGTGCTGGAATTAGAGCCATAAATTTATGATTTTTATTAACTAATAATGGTTTGTCTTTTAATTTTACTAATGAACATGCACTAATTACTATGTTATATAGCCAAAATATTGTTATAATCCAAACTAATGCTTGTTGTAATATATATAAATATTCCATTTTTATCCTCTCTTTGTTTTATAGTTTTAAAAGATGGCTTAACTAATATTATTATGCCACCTTTTATATTATACTATTATTATAAAATTTTTGCAAGTTTTTAATAAAATGTTAATAAATTATTCTGCTGTCTCTTCTTCTATTCCTAATCCTTTTTTTGTTAAGCTTATTTTTCCTTGATTGTCTATATCTAATACTTTTACTAGGAATTTATCTCCTTCTTTTAGCACATCTTCTACTTTTTCTATTCTTTTTTCTGATATTTTAGAAATATGAAGTAGTCCTTCTCTTCCTCCACCAAGATCCATAAATGCTCCAAATGGCATTATTTTTGTAACTGTTCCTTCATAAATTTCTCCAACTTCTATTTCTCTTACTATATCTTCAATCATTTTTTGTGCTTGTTTTGCTTTTTCTGTATCTTGTGTATAAATATATACTTTTCCATCTTCTTCTATATCGATTTTTACACCTGTTTCATCTATTATTTTGTTTATTGTTTTTCCACCGCTTCCTATAACGTCTTTTATTTTTTCTACATCTATTTTCATTGTTACTATTTTTGGTGCATATTTTGATAATTCTTTTCTAGGTTCAGCTATTTGTGGTGCCATTATTTCGTCTAGTATATATTGTCTTGCTTTTTTTGTTCTTGCAAAAGCTTCTTCTATTATTTTATAT
>CALYZR010000003.1 GCA_945610215.1 uncultured Clostridium sp.
GTGCTTTTGTTTTTGCTATTTCTGGAATTATTGCTGCATCAAATTGCATTTCTCCGTCAATAGCTAGATCTGGTGCTTTTTCTTTTGCAAGTTCTGTTGCTATTCTTACTTTGTCAACCTCTTCTGCTTTTGCACTTCCTTTTGTAGAATATGAAAGCATTGCTACTTTTGGTTCTTTTCCTAATATTTGTTTAAAACTTTTTGCTGTTGATATTGCTATTTCTGACAATTCTTCTGAATTTGGATTTTGGTTTAGTCCACAATCTGCAAAAACAAATACTCCATTTTCTCCATATTCGCAATTAGGAACCACCATTACAGAAAATGTAGAAACTAATTTTGTTCCTGGTGCTGTTTTTAAAATTTGTAATGCTGGTCTTAATGTGTCTGCTGTTGAATGGGCTGCTCCAGAAACTAATACATCTGCTTTTCCTTTTTTTATCATCATCATTCCGAAAAATACAGGTTCTTTCATTAATTCTTCTGATTTTTCCATTGTCATACCCTTATGTTTTCTTAATTCATAAAAAGTTTCTACAAACTCTTTATAGTCTTCTGAAAGACTTGGGTCTATTATTTGTGCTTTTGATATGTCAAAATCATTTTCGTTTGCTATTTTTAAAACTTCTTCTTTATTACCTACTAATACTATATCACAAAAATCTTCTTTTGAAATTAAATCTACTGCTTTTAATGTTCTAATATCTGTTGCTTCTGGTAACACTATTGTTTTTCTTTCTTTTTTTGCTCTTTTTATTATATCATCTAAAAAAGCCATTTATATTCCTCCTTGTTTTTAACATACCTAAATATTATATAAAGAAATTATGAAAAGTACAAGATTTTTTGATAATTTTGTGCATTTATTTTATTCTTTGCAATTGTCCAATCTGCTATATATTATAGTGTTAATCTATTCATAATTACTGTTGGTTGCAATGTCTTTTATTCTGTTTACAAAGCAAATTACAATTTATATTGATTTTGCTAACTATAAATTATATAATTGCTTTGAGGTTTTTATATGAATTTAGAATATACAGTTAATGACTTGTCTTTGTATAAAACTGTTAGACAAGTTTTAAAAATTGAATTTAATATGTCAAATAGATTAATTACAAAACTTAAAGCAAATAAATGTATTTTATTAAATGGTAGTGCAACTTATATTGATAAACTTCTTTCTATTAATGATATTGTTTCTTGTGATTTAAATTTTGAAGAATATTCTGATAATATAGTTTCTACTAAAATGGATTTAAATATTATTTATGAAGATGATAGTTTTTTGGTTGTAAATAAAGGTCCTAACATCACTGTACATCCTTCTATTTTGCATTATGAAGATAGTTTGTCAAATGGAGTAAAATATTATTTTGAATCCATAGGTTTAAATAAAAAAATTAGACCTGTAAATAGACTTGATAAAGATACTTCTGGTTTAATTATATTTGCAAAAAATGAATATATTCAAGAATGCTTAATACAGCAAATGCAAAAAAATACTTTTTATAAAGAATATCTGGCTTTGCTTTGTGGTAATCTTGAAAGCACTGCTGGAAAAATCGAAGCCCCAATTGCAAGAAAGGAAAATAGTATAATAGAAAGATGTATAAATTCTGATGGTGCTTATTCTCTTACTTATTATGAACTAATAAAGAACTACCATGATTTTTGTTTAGTAAAATTTATTCTAAAAACTGGTAGAACTCATCAAATTAGAGTTCATTGTAGCTATATTGGTCATCCTATTTTAGGTGATACTTTATATGGAAATTCTTCTAATTTAATTAATAGGCAAGCTTTGCACTGTAATAAGTTGTGTTTTTCTCACCCTATTACAAAAAAAGAATTGAAGTTTGAAGCTCCAATTCCTTTTGACATGCAATCTTTAATTAATTTATCTTAAATAATCTAATACTTCTGTATTAGGCTTTTTTTTAATTTCTGCCTTCTTTTTTCGATTAAACTCTGGTGATGCAGGCATATATATACTAGAAATATCTGAGTATTTTTGATTAATCTCTTTTTTGAATTCTGGTAATTTTCTGTCCCCAATTTTCTTTAACCAATCTTCTAACATATCTTTATTTAATTGCATTGTTGTTGGTCCTACAAAATTAGGATTGTTTATTCCTAGCAATACAAATTCATCATCCTCTGCAATTTTTCCCCATTTCTTTATTACCATATTATTTGATTTTATATCTTGAATAATTGCACTTTGCATTGCAATTATATTTGTTAATATGTTTCCTAATGCTCCTGTTTCTATCCTTATTTGTTTTAATTCTTCTTCTAAATTTCCTTCTGATAATCCTTCTTCTTTTAGAAATTTATTATATTCTTTTTGTAATTCTTCTGGTATTTCTTCTCCCGGCTTTATTGTGTCTCTTATTAACATAATCATCCTAGCTTTTTGTATTGCTGGAGTTATTCTTCTCATATCCATTTTATCTATATCTTCTTCATTTCCATCTATAAATTCTTGCCATAAATCCAAATTATCTACTATATCTAATCCAGTATAAATTTCTTGCATATTTTGAAAAAATTTACTCTGCCAAAAAGCACTAAATAAATTTACATCTTCTACACTCATAGTTTTAAAAAACTTTTTATCCAATACATCATATAACCCAATTTCATCTGTATCTTTAGAAAAATCATCAGTTAATCCTACTTTTTTTGCAAAATCTAGACTCCCAACATCTTCTCCTTCTAATACTGCATTAGCCTTAGCAATATATTCATCTGTTATTCCATAAGTCTCTAAACCACTAAACACTGCTTCTAGTACTTTTTTTTGCTCATCTTTTATTTCTGCCTCTGTCATTCCTTTTCCATTATGTAATGCAGTTGATATATCTTTATTGTCTCTTATTTTGCAAGACCTAATAACATTTCTTACTAAACTTAATTTAACTTTTTCCATGTCCATTGATGTATGTAATTCTTCTCTAGGATTCTCATCTTCTAATTCTTTTGCTTGATTTAGTAATTTATTAAACTTTGCATTATCACGTTTTTCCATTTTTAGTAGCTCTTTTACTGTTCTATACTTTGTTGCAAGATCATAAACTTTAAGTCCATTTTTAGGTACTGCAAAAAGGCTTTTTTGTAATTCTCTTAAAGCTTCTTCTCTAATTTCTTCTATACTTAAGCCTTCACTTTTATAGTCTCCTGCCAATTCCTTTAAATGTTTTTGTGCTCTTTTTAAAGCATCTTTAATAGCCTCTTCATCATATTTTTTATTTCTTATCTCTTCTATTCTTTCATCTATATTTATATTTTCCATACTTTCCTCCAAAACATAAATCTACATAATATTTTAACATAAATTTAATGTTTTTTCCATACTTTCTTTAAAATATTTCTAATTTTTTACAAAAAAGGAAAAAGAGCAAGGATTTTTTCTCCTTACTCTTCTTTCTTTTGGTCTTCATTAGCGTTTTCTTCATTGACTTCAAATATATACCAAGCTCTACTATCCCAGCTTTTCCAAAGCCAATATAGTCCTACTAATGTAAAAATAGCAATAATTCCTTTGCCATTATAGAATAAAGGCATTATCATAAAAATTATTGAATTTACATAAGCACAAACTTGTTCTACCCGAAGCCAACCTCTTGAAAGGCCTAATTGATTTAATAGTATTTCAGAAATCTCATAAACAACTGTTGCGATGACCATAATTATAATCAAAGCTTTTAGCATAAATTTAACCTCCTATTAGATTATTTTCCTTATTATTCTATCATTGTTTAACATAATATTCAAGTCTTAATATTTTTTTATTATTAATTATAGAGTAAATCTATAAGCCGGGTTCTGTTAAAAACAGTCATTTATCTAGAATATATATTACTATATATTTCAAGCCACCAGTTTAAGAAGCTGACGAGCAGTCTTAACCTTCTTATATTTAGGTGTTGCTCCAAATGGGGTTTGCATTGACCAAATATGTCACCATATTTGCGGTAAGCTCTTACCTCACCTTTTCACCCTTACCACATTTCCTGAAAAATTAGCTTTGCAGGATCACTATGCATGGCGGTTATTTTCTGTTGCACTTTCCTTAAGGTCACCCTCACTGGACGTTATCCAGCATTATTGCTCTATGGAGCCCGGACTTTCCTCATGTAGGGCCTTGCGACATCTACACGCGACTGTTCAATTTACTCTATTATTTATTTTAACCTGTTTTTTGCTTAAAGTCAATAATTACAAAGTATTTATGCTTTCTAATAAATTTTTATATTTTATATAAAATATCTCTTTGTCTTGTAAATACAAAGAATTCTGCATTTCTTTTATTAACACATATGTTTTGTTAATTTTGTATTCATTTTTTTGGGCAAATTCCATATCATTTACAATATTTTTGAATGTTTTTTCACATTCATTTATATTTGTTTGAATTTCATTCCAATTACCTTGTTCTACAAATGAATATGCATTTATTAAAAATGATTTTGTTTGTTTTATATTCTGCATACTATTTTCTGCTGATATTGCTTTTTCATAAATTGGTATATATGAATACATTTTTGCAATATTACTTAATGAATCTATTTTATTTTCATTTTTTATACTTATTATTGAATTATTTAATATTTCACTAAATGCAACAATATCGTCATTGCTAACATTTAAACTATACAAATCTAATAATATTACACTCCATGTTTGGTTTATATTTTCTATCTCATATTTTATTGCTTTCCAGTCAATATCATCTTGATTAGAATCCAATATGGCATTTTTTTCCATTTTAGTTGTATTTATATTATTATTTTCTGAGTTTTGACTACTTTGAGATTGCCCTGAACTTTCTTCCCCTGTTTGACCTGTTGCTGTTTCTTGGCTCCCTCCTGTATTTCCAGTCGACATTTTTTTTGACTTTTCTTCTACCTCCACACTTTCGGAAGTGATTTTATAGTTTTCAAGGCTAATATTATTTAAATTATTTGCCATGCTAATTATATGTGTATCTAAGTAATTTAATTCTTCATTTACTTTATCTTTTAAATTTTCTTTATCATCATTCTTAGAACATCCAGTCATTGTTATTATAGAGATTATTGTAAAAACCACAAAAATATTTTTAATTTTTTTCACATATATCACCAAGCATATTATTTCCAATAATTTTGTGATTATTCTTTTAATACTTTGGTAAAACTAATTTTAAATAAATTTTTAAGGAGTTTAAAAATTGAATGCAGTTGTTAGTTTGTATAGCGAAACCAAGCAGGAAATAGCTAATTTTTTAAAAAGTTTTAATGATATTAATCTTGATGATAATAATATTTTAGAATGGAAAAAAGAATTTGAAAATCCTATAGAAATTGCTGATATTATAGGTGTTTTTATAGATAATAATGAAAAATTTAAAATTAATATGTGGATTAGCTTAGATAAAGGTTTCTTTTTAAATGTTACTGAGCATAATGCAGACCAAATAATAAGATACCTTTTTGAAAGGTATCCTTATTAATCTAATAGCAAAGTTTAATTTACTTATTTATTATTTTTTTCCTCTAATTTCTCTTTTATTTCTTCTGCTTCTACTTCTTTTTCTGGCTTTATTTCAGCTTCTTCTAGCTTTTCTTCTGCTTTTTCTAATACTGTTTCTTCTGCTGTTTGTCTTTCTCCACATTTAGGACAAAATTGTGCTTCTTTATCTATTTCTGCATAACATTTTGAGCAAACTTTCTTTTGATTTAATGTTAATATCTCTTTTCTTGCTTCTTCAATTTCTTTACATAGTTCGTCCAGTTTAGCACATTCTTGTGCAAGTTCTTCTTTTATAACTATCTCTTCTTCTCTTACATGTTTTTCATATACTTTTTTTCCTATTTCTTCGTATAAGTCGCTTACCTTTCCTTTGTTTTCGTTAATTTTCATTTTTAGTTTTGTTTCTTTTGTTATTTTACTTGTTGCTTCTGATGTTTTTTTACCTAAATCATTAAAAAATCCCATTCTTATTCCTCCTTACAATATTAATATTTTTACCATGTTTTTATATAATATTCTAATCTTCTTGTTTTGCTTCTCTCGTCATTAGTTTTAAAACTGCTTCGTTTGGTGCCAATTTATTAAATAGTATATTGTAAACAGTATCTATTATTGGCATTTCTACATTATATTTTTTTGAAAGTTCATATGCTGTTTCTATATTATCTATTGCTTCTATTGTCATTCCTATTTCCTGTTTTGCTTCTTCTATTGTTCCACCTTCTCCAATTATTATTCCGGCTTTTCTATTTCTGCTATGCTCACTCAAACATGTTACAATTAAATCTCCGTAGTCCAGTTAATCCATATATTGTTTGTGTTTTTCCACCCATTTTTGCATTTAATTTTGCCATTTCAGATAATCCTCTTGTTAAAAGTGCTGCAATTGTATTGTCTCCTAGCCTTTGTCCAATAACGATTCCTGCACAAAAAGCAAGAATATTTTTTAATGCTCCTCCCAGTTCTGCTCCTTTTAAATCATCTGATGTATATATTCTTAAAACTTCATTCATAAATGTTTTTTGAACATTATTTAATAGGTCTTCATGTTTTGAAGCAATTACTAATGCTGTTGGTATTCCCATCGATACTTCTTCTGCATGGCTTGGTCCAGATAATCCACCTATTTTTGAATTTGGCAATTCTTCTTCTACCACCTCGTTCAATGTATATAATGTATCTTTTTCGAATCCTTTTGAACATATTATTATTTCTTGGTTTGTAACATATTTTTTAAATTTTCTTATTGTCTCTCTTACTGCTTTAGAAGGTGTTACAATTAAAATCATTTCTGAATCTTTTATTGCTTCTTCAAAATTTGTTGTACACATTATATTGCTTGGTATGTATGCCTGTGGCAAGAATTTGCATTTTCTTGTATTGTTTATTAAATCTGCTTCTTCTTGCAAATATGCCCACATTTTTATATTGTTTCCCATTTTTGCTAAATGTATTGCTAAAGCTGTCCCCCAGCTTCCACTACCTATTATTGCTATATTCTTCATTTGTTTGCTCCTTTAATTTTATACAAATTGTAATTTGTGTTCATTCGGGTGAATTCAGGACAGTCCCCAAAATCCCCCGAATGGGTGATTTTAAGGGACAGTCCCTAGAATTCCCCCTCATACAAATTACAATTTATCTAAATTATTTTTTAAAACTGATTTTATTTTCTGTTCCGTTTTTTATTCTTTTTAGGTTTTCTCTGTGGTTAAATATTACCAATAGTGCTATTAATATACTAATCATTATAGGTGCAAATGTAACTTCTCCCATAAATATTGTAAGTATAGGATATAAAACTGCTGCTAATACTGAGCCCACTGATACCATCTTTGTAAATGCAATTATTATAACTGCAAAAATTAAGCATATTAATCCAATTTTCCAGTTTAGAGTTATTAGTACTCCAAGTGCTGTTGCCACACCCTTTCCCCCTCTAAATTCAAAAAATATCGGAAATGTATGACCTAATATTGCAAAAAATCCCGCTATATATTCTAATAATGTTTCGTCAATATTCTCCCAAATACGTCCTGCAAGTATTGCTACTACTATTGCTAATACTCCTTTTAATACATCACATATTAATGTTAATATTGCTGCTTTTTTCCCTACTGTTCTTAAAACATTTGTTGAACCGGCATTTTTACTTCCTTTTTCTCTTACATCAAATCCAGCAAATTTTCTACTAAAAATTACAGAAAAGCTTATGCTTCCTAAAAAATATGCAATTATTGCAACTCCTATATATACTCCAATCATTTTTTATTCCTCCTTTTCTCCTTTTTCTCTTGTAATAACTCTAATTGGTGTTCCTGTTATCCCAAAATTTGTTCTTATTTGATTTACTAAATATCTTTCATATGAAAAATGGAATAATTTTTTGCTATTAACAAATATTACAAATGTTGGTGGTTTTGTGCTTGCTTGTGTAGCATATAATATTTTAAGTCTTCTTCCTTTATCTGTTGGTGGTTGAACTACTGCTATTGCTTCATTTATAACTTGATTTAGCATTGAAGTAGAAACTCTTATTGAATTGTTATTTGCCACTGTGTTTATCATATCAAATATTTTATCTACCCTTTGACCTGTTTTTGCAGATATAAATATTATTGGTGCATATGATAGATAGCTCAATTTGTTATATACTTCTTTTGTATATTTTTCTAGTGTTCCTGTCGTTTTTTCTACTTCATCCCATTTGTTTACTACTATTATAATTCCTTTTCCTGCTTCATGTGCTTCTCCTGCAATCTTTGCATCTTGATCTGTTACGCCCTCATTTGCATCTATTAACAATAAGCATATGTCTGCTCTCTCTATTGCTAAAAGAGACCTCATTATACTGAACTTTTCTATAGATTCTGTTGTCTTACTTTTTCTTCTAATTCCTGCAGTATCTATAAAGTTATATTTACCATGTTCATTCTCAAAATATGAATCAATTGCATCACGCGTGGTCCCTGCAATGTCACTTACAATTACTCTATTTTCTCCTAATATCTTATTTATTAAAGAAGATTTTCCAACATTTGGCTTCCCTATTACTGCGACATTTATTGTCTCGTTTTCGTCTTCGTCTTCATTTTTTTCTGGAAAATGTTCATATATTGCATCTAGTACATCTCCTATACCAAGTGCATTTGTAGAAGATACTGGGTATGGTTCTCCTAATCCCAAATTGTAGAATTCATATATATCATTACTTGTTTCTCCCAAATTATCTGATTTGTTGCATACCAAAACAATTGGCTTTTTAGATTTTTTTAGCATAAGTGCAATTTCTTGGTCTGCTGCAGTTATCCCTTGCCTTATATCTGTTATAAATATAATAACATCTGCTATACTTATTGCTATATCTGCCTGCTCCTTCATTTGAGATAAAATAATGTCATCAGATTTCGGCTCAATTCCCCCTGTGTCTATTAATGTAAAATTTCTTCCTCTCCAATTTGCTTCTCCATAAACTCTATCTCTTGTTACTCCTGGAACGTCTTCTACAATTGAAATTCTTTTGCCTATTATATAATTAAAAAATGTTGATTTTCCAACATTTGGTTTCCCTATTATTGCTACTATTGGTTTTGCCATTTTTTCACCTTTTTACTTTCTTTTTTTGCTCTATAATTTTATATCAAATACATATTTTAGTCAAGGTTCATTAGATTCTTATTATAGATAAAAAAAAAGAGGCCCTTATTTTAGGCATCTTTTTTTTCTATAATTTCTTTTCCATCATAATATCCACAATTGTCACAAACTCTGTGTGGTAATACTGGTTCTCCACAATGTTTACATGTTGCAATATTTGGTGTTTCTAATTTCCATGTTGATCTTTTTGTATGTGTTCTTTGTTTTGACCATCTTCTTTTTGGTTGTGCCATTTCTATTACCTCCCTTATAAATGCGTTATCTATCTATGTTATTTACATATTACATTTCAAAGTCACTATAAAAGTATACTAATTTTTCTTAGTTTTGTCAATACTTTTTATTATTTTTTTAGTTCTTCTAAAAACATCTTATTTAATAATTGTGGATTTGCTTTTCCTTTTGTTTGCTTCATAGCTTGTCCAACTAAAAATCCTAATGCTCTATCTTTTCCTGCTTTAAAGTCTGCTATTGATTGTGGATTTTCTTCTAATATTTTCATAACCACTTCTTTAATAGCTCCTTCATCAGAGATTTGTATCCAACCTTTTTCCTTTATAATATTTTCTGGATCTCTTGGATTCTCAAACAATTCTGCAATTACTTTTTTGCCTATGCTAGAACTAATTGTTCCTTTATCTATAAGTGTTACAACTTTTGCAAGTTCTTCTGCTGTAAATGGAATTTCATTTGGTTCTAATTCTTTTTCGTTTAAAATTCCTGTTATTTCAGAAATAATCCAATTGCTAACTGCCTTATGGTTGTTACAAATACTAGATGCTTTTTCAAACAAATCTGATAGATACTTAGAATTTACTATTATTCCAGCATCTTTCGCAGTCATTTTGTATTCTTCTATATATCTATTAAATCTTGATTCTGGTAGTTCTGGTAAATTTTCTTTAACATTTTTTATGTATTCTTCAGAAAGTCTAATTGCAACTAAATCCGGCTCTGGAAAATACCTGTAATCTTGCGCATCTTCTTTGTCCCTCATTGAAAAAGTTCTTCCTGATACGTCATCCCATCTTAAAGTTTCCTGTATTACATTTTTACCCTCTTCTAACATATCAATTTGTCTTTCTATTTCGTATTCAATTCCTCTAGTAATACTTCTAAATGAATTCATATTTTTCATTTCTGTACGAGTTCCTAATTTAGTATCTGTTTTCTTTTTTACAGATACGTTAACATCTGCCCTAAAAGATCCTTCTTGCATTTTACAATCAGATACTTCTATATATTCAAGTATTGACTTTAATTTTTTTAAGTATCTATCTGCTTCTTCTGCGCTACTCATATCTGGCTCAGAAACAATTTCTATTAATGGAACTCCTGCTCTATTCAAATCTACTAAACTATCTCCACCAAATTCATCATGATTTAATTTTCCTGCATCTTCTTCTATGTGGATTCTTAATATTCCAATTTTCTTCTTGTTTCCATTTTCATCATCAATTTCTACATATCCATGATTACACAAAGGTTTATCAAATTGTGAAATTTGATATGATTTTGGTAAGTCTGGGTAATAATAATTTTTTCTATCATTTTTACTGTCCTTTGAAATTTCACAATTAGTCGCTAATCCTGCTTTTACTGCATATTCTACGACTTTTTCATTTAAAACTGGTAATGTTCCCGGCATTGCCATACATATTGGACATACATGAGTATTTGGTTCGGCTCCAAATGTAGTTGGGCATGAACAAAATATTTTTGTTTTTGTTGAAAGTTCTGCATGAACTTCTAATCCTATTACTGCTTCATAATCTTCTCTTGCCATTATTTTATCCCTCCTTTAAATTGAGGTTTGTATTTTTCCCTAAATTTATATTCTTGTTCAAAGCTATATGCTGCATTTAAAATAGTTTCTTCTTGAAATTTGTTTCCTATTAATTGCATTCCTATAGGCATTCCTGCGTCATCTACTCCACAAGGAATTGAAATTCCAGGTAGTCCTGCTATGTTTACGGAAACTGTACAAATATCTGCTAAATACATTTCTAGTGGATTATTTGATTTTTCTCCTATTCCAAAAGCTACTGTTGGAGCTGTTGGAGTAAGAATAACATCATATTTTTCAAAACCTTTATTAAATTCATTCATTACTAATGTACGAACTTGTTGTGCTTTTTTATAATATGCATCATAGTATCCAGACGATAATACATATGTTCCTAATATAATTCTTCTTTTTACTTCTGCACCAAAACCTTCACTTCTAGTTTTTTTGTATAAATCTTTTAAGTCTTTAAAATCCTTTGCTCTATATGTATATCTAATTCCGTCAAATCTACCTAGGTTAGAACTAGCTTCCGCACAAGCAATTATATAATATGTTGCTAATGCATATATTGCAATATCTAAAGAAAATTCTTCTACTTCTGCTCCTAATTTTTTATACAATTCTATTGCTTGTTTTAAACCTTCTTTAACTTCCTTATTTATTCCTTCTCCAAAGAACTCTTTTGGAACACCTATTTTTAGTCCTTTAATATCTCCTGTTAATGCTTTTTCGTAATCTTTCTTAGGTAAGTTCATTGATGTAGAATCTTTTTCGTCATGTCCTGCAATTACATTTAAAAGAATAGCACTATCTCTAACATCTTTTGTTATTGGACCTATCTGGTCAAGTGATGACGCAAAAGCTACTAATCCATATCTAGAAACTAGTCCATATGTTGGTTTTAATCCAACAACACCACAAAATGATGCTGGCTGTCTAATGCTTCCACCTGTATCTGAGCCTAATGCCCATGGAACCATTTGGCTTGCTACTGCTGCTGCACTTCCTCCTGATGAACCTCCTGGGACTTTACTTAAATTCCAAGGATTTTTTGTTTTCTTAAAATATGAGTTTTCTGTTGATCCACCCATAGCAAATTCATCCATATTAAGCTTTCCTATTGTAATTAAATTTTCTGAGTTTATCTTATCCATTACTGTTGCATCATATGGAGATACAAAATCTTCTAACATTTTAGAACTACATGTTGTTTTTATTCCTTTTGTACAAATATTATCTTTAATTCCTATTGGAATACCTGCTAAATTATTTGTAATTTCTCCATTTTGTTTCTTTTTATCTATTTCTTTAGATTTATTTTCTGCTTCTTCTGAAAGAACAGTAACAAAAGCCTCTACTTCATTTTCTTTTTCTTTTATTCTATTTACATAGCTTTTTGTAATCTCTTCTGATGTTATTTCTTTTTTACTTAATTTATCTAACAATTCATGAACTGTTAATTCGTAAAGTTCCATTATTTACCTCCTTTTAAATTACTCTTGGAATTTTAAACATGTTTCTTTCTTTATCTTTTGCGTTTGCAAACAATGCTTCATTATCTTCAAACACTTTTATTTCATCTTTTCTAAATACATTTTTTGCTTCGTTTGTTCCAATTGTAATATCTAAATCATTTACTGGTGCATTGTTTACAACTTCAGCAAAATTTAAAATGTCTTGTAAATTTTCTATATAGTTATCTATTTCGTTTTCGTTCAATTCTAAGCTTGCTAAATTTGCAATATGCTTAATTTCTTCTTTACTAACTTTTTTCATAAAACCCACTCCCTTTTAATTATTTTTCATCAATTTTTATATGAACTTCTCTTAACTGTCTGTTTGAAACATTTCCTGGGGCTCCCATCATTAAGTCTTCTGCCTTACTGCTTAGAGGAAATGCTATAACCTCTCTTATGTTTTCTGCTCCTGTAAGTAACATAATCATTCTATCTACTCCTGGTGCAATACCTGCATGTGGAGGTGCTCCAAATTGAAATGCTGTATACAATGCTCCAAATTTTGTTTTAACCTCTTCTTCAGAATATCCTGCCATTTCAAAAGCTTTAAGCATAATTTCTATATCATGATTTCTAACAGCTCCTGATGAAAGTTCTACTCCATTGCATACTAAATCATATTGATATGCAAGTATATCTAAAGGGTTTTCTTCATTTAATGCTTTTAATCCTCCTTGTGGCATTGAAAAAGGATTGTGACTAAAGCTTATCTCTCCTTGCTCATTTAGTTCAAACATTGGAAAATCAACTATCCAACAAAATTTAAATACATCTTTTTCTATTATGTCCAATCTTTTACCTAATTCTGATCGTATTTGCCCAGAAAGTTCTGTAGCTCTTTTTTGGCTATCTGCAATAAAGAAAATTGTATCTCCTTTATCTAAATTTCCCAATTTTAATAATTCTTTTTTATACTCCGCTGGTATAAATTTATCAATAGGCCCCTTAAAACTTAAATCTTCTTGAACCTCTAAATATCCAAGTCCTCCCATTCCAATAGACATTGCATAATCTAACATCTTTTCGTGGAAGCCTTTAGACATGTGTCCTTTTACTTTTATTGCTCTTACTGTTCTTCCTATAAATGGTTTAAATGTACATTTATTGAAGAATTCTGATAAGTCTATTATTATTAATGGATTTCTTAAATCTGGTTTATCTGTTCCATATTTAAGCATAGATTCTTTATACTTTAATCTTGTAAATGGACATTCAGATATTTTTTTATTTGAAAATTTTCTAAATGTATTATATATTACATCTTCTGTAACTTCTAACACATCTTCTTGTGTTGCAAAAGCCATTTCCATATCTAATTGGTAGAATTCTCCTGGGGCTCTGTCTGCCCTTGCATCTTCATCTCTAAAACATGGTGCTATTTGAAAATATTTATCAATTCCAGAAACCATTAGTAATTGCTTAAATTGTTGTGGTGCTTGTGGAAGTGCATAAAATTTACCTTTATGAATTCTGCTTGGTACCAAATAATCTCTTGCTCCTTCTGGAGATGATGAAGTAAGTATAGGCGTTTGAACCTCTAAAAAGTTTTTTTCTATCATTTGATTTCTTAAATATTGTATCACTTTTGCTCTTAATATTAAATTGTTTTTTAATTTATTTCTTCTTATATCTAAATATCTGTATTTTAATCTTAAATCTTCTCTTACTTCTTGATCTTTGTTTATTTCAAAAGGTAAATTTTTGGTTCTTTTCCCTAAAATTTCTATTTTCTTAATAAAAACTTCTACTAATCCAGTTTTTAATTTTGTATTTATTGTATCTTCTGATCTTTTTCTAACTGTTCCTAATATGCTAACAGTTGATTCTATTGGAATATGAGATGCAAAATCTACATCTTGTGATTCTGCAGATGTAACTGCTTGTGTTATTCCATACATATCTCTAATGTCTAGAAATACTACTCCTCCTAAATCTCTAATAGTTTCTACAAATCCAGCTATCTTAACTTCCTTCCCAACATCTTCTAATGTAATTTCATCACAATTAATTGTTCTAAATACTTCCATAATGTTACTCCTTTCT
>CALYZR010000004.1 GCA_945610215.1 uncultured Clostridium sp.
TTTAACATAAAAAATTTGAAAAAGAAAACTGTTTTTTAAAAATTGAGAAAAAACTTAATAAATTAGAAACCCAGATGTCAACTGAAGCTAATACAGATAAGCTAGAGAAATTAATTAATGAGTATGGAAGAACTCAAGAAAGATTCTCATTAATAGGTGGATATGAAACTCAGGAAAAGTTTAATAAAATATGTTCTAGGTTTTATATTAACAAAGACCTTTTAAAACAAAACTATAACATCTTAAGTGGAGGAGAAAAAACAAGAGTAAATCTTGCAAAATTACTATTAACTCAGCCAGATATATTGTTGCTAGATGAGCCAACGAACCATTTAGACATTCATTCTCTAGAATTTTTAGAAGAATTAATTTTAAAGTATAAAGGAACAGTTTTAATAGTTTCTCATGATAGATATTTTTTAGATAAAGTAATTAACAAAACAGTATTATTAGAAAATGGCAAAGGAAACATTTATTACGGAAATTATTCATATTTTTTAAAAGAAGATGAAAGAAGAACTTTAACTCAATTTGAAAACTATAAAAATCAGCAAAAACAAATTGAAAAGATGAAAGAATCTATAACAACTTTAAGAAAATTCGGGGAACTAGCAGGAAATGAAATGTTTTTTAAAAGAGCAAAAAACATAGAAAAACGATTAGAAAAAATGGAAATTATAGATAGAGTTGATTTAAATAAGAAGGCATTAGATTTAAAGTTCAATATAAAAAGCAGGTCTGGGAATGATGTTTTAAAAATCGAAAATTTAGAAAAGAAATTTGATCAAAAAGTAATTTTTAAAGATGCAAATTTAACTTTGAATTATGGAGAAAAGGTTGCATTAATTGGAGAAAACGGAAGTGGAAAATCTACATTAATAAAGATTATTTTAGGTCAAGATATTAATTTTGATGGAAAACTGAAACTAGGAACTGCAATAAAATTTGGATATATTTCTCAAAATATAATTTTTGAAGATAATGATAAAACAGTTTTAGATTATTTTTTAGAAGGAAATAACTTTTCAGAAACAGAAGCAAGAAACAAGCTTGCAAGATATGGTTTTAGACAAGAAAATGTTTTTAAAAGAATTGGGAAGTTATCTGGTGGGGAAAAAGTCAGAATAATACTAATGAAATTAATTCAAAAAGATATTAACTTTTTAATACTAGATGAGCCTACGAATCATATTGATATAGACACAAGAGAAATATTAGAAGAAGCATTAAAAGAATATAAAGGTACAGTGTTATTTATTTCACACGATAGATTTTTTATAAATGCTATTGCTAATAGAATATTGAATATAGAAGACTGAAAAATAAAATAATATTATGGAAATTATGATGATTTTAAAAATTTGCCACATCAATAAGATGGCTAGTTTAAATATCAATAATACATAACAAAAGAACAAAGCGACGTAGTCGCCCTTTGTTCTTGCCGATTTGAGTTTCCGAATAAAATGAGGAAATCTCAAAGGCAATAGCGATTGTAGCATTTTTATATAATAAAAATTTCGGAGAAATTTCTTATTATATAAAGAAGGCAGGAACTTTAAGTTCCTGCCTTTATGTATAAATACACAAAAGCAAAAACTAAAAATTCCTGCAAAACAAAAATAGAATAAATAACTATTTCATGCTATTTTCAGCTTGTTGAATTAATTTTTTAACCATGTTACCACCTATTCTACCAGCGTCTTTTGCAGATATATCACCATTATATCCGTTTTTTAGGTTAACTCCAACTTCACTAGCTACTTCATATTTGAATTTTTCTAAAGAAGCCTTTGCTTCTGGAACTAATGTTTTGCTTGAATTTGATGCCATTTTTTTCACCTCCTAGGATTGAAATTAATCATTTAAAAGCATTATTTGCTTTTCAATAGTTATCATGCACATAAAAAAATTTTTTAAACTAGAAATTTTTGTAATTTATTATTAAAAAATGTTGAAAATAAATTCACTAATGATATAATAAAAAAGAAAATGGAGGGATAATTTAATAATGTATAAATTAATAGCAATGGATATAGACGGAACTCTTTTAGATTCTTACGGGAATATTTCAAAAGAGAACATGGATGCAATAAAAGAAGCAAAAAAACAAAATATAGAAGTGATTTTAACATCAGGAAGAATGCCAAAAGCAATGCTAGCAATAGCAAGCGAAACAAAGGCAGACAATTACTTAATTTGCGGGAATGGAGCTATGATTTATGATATAAACAAAGAAAAAATAATTTATAACAATTATCTCCCTAAAAAGAAATTACTTGAAATTATAAAAAAATGTGAAGAAAATAGTATATATTACAATGTTTATACTAATGATGTTATTGTTACCAAATCTTTAAATTATAATCTGTTATATTATCATAATGAAAATCTAAAAAATCCAGAAGAAAAAAGAATAAAAATGTATATAACTGAAGACATATACGGCTATGTAGAAAATTACATAGGAAATGATTTCTTAAAAATAACAATATGTGATAGTGATGAACTGATTTTTAAAAGCATAATAAACAAATTAAAATTAATAAAACAAGTTGATATCTTGGAAGTTTCACATATGTCCAAAAAAATGATAAAACATGGTTCGGAAGAAGTAGAAATAGCATATTTTTATACGGAAATAACAAATGAGAATGCAAATAAATGGACAGCAATAGAAAAATTAATAGAACATTTAAATATAAGAAGAGAAGAAGTTGTTGCTATAGGAGACAATATAAATGATGAGCAAATGATAAGAAATGCAGGACTTGGAATAGCAATGGGAAATGCATCGCCATATATAAAAAAAATAGCGAGCAAAGTAGTGGCAGACAACAATTCAAGTGGAGTAGCCGAAGCAATTAAAAGTGTTTTGAACTGACAAAATATTACAATTATATTACAAGAAGATTATTTTTAAATGACAATCACCTAATTTGTTGTTTTTAGGGCAGAATTATTATAAAATATAATAAAATACGAGTTATTAGGAGGAATTAATTATGGCAGTAAATCCAATGCAAAAAAAAGCAAGAAATTCATTTTTATTAGGAATGTTAGTTACATTTATAATATGTGCAATTATAATAGCAATATTCTATGCTGTAATAATAGCACCAGAAAAGAAAAAAGAGAGTGAAAGAGGAAAAGCAGTAACAGCATATGCGCTAAATACAGATGTAAAATCTGGGCAAGAAATTACAGCAGGTATGCTTACTAAAGTAGAAACGTATCAAAACTTAGTACCACAAAACTATATAGATATGACACAAGTTGCAAGCATAGAAAGTGAAAAAAAATTAATTGCAAAAATAGATATGTATAAAAATACATTATTAACAGCGGCTAGTGTCGCAACAGAAGGACAAGAAATAACAAATGATGTAAGAACAATGGAATACAATATGTTAGCATTACCAATCAATGTGGAGATAGGAGACTATGTTGATGTAAGAATAACATTCCCAAATGGACAAGATTTTATAGTAATAGCAAAAAAAGAAATAAAAAATATACAAGGGGAAACAGTTACATTTGACCTAACAGAAGAAGAAATTTTGATGCTAAACAGTGCAGTCGTTGAATCATATATTATGACAGCATCTAATATTTATGTTGCAAAATATGTAGAACCTGGAATTCAAGAAAAAGCTGCAAATACATATACTCCAACTTCAGAAGTGTACAACTTAATTAAAAGTGATAGTAATATAGTTGAAACTGCAAAAGCTGAATTAATTTCAAAATTTAATGCTGATTCAAGAAGTGAAATGAATTCAAGTGTTAACCAATATTCACAAAATTCATTAACAAATATAGAAGCAGGAATGCAAAAACAAATAGAAGATGCTAAAAAAGCAAGAGAGGAATATTTAACAGGATTATCTGAATAAAAGGCAAAATAGGAGGCTTGCAATTGAAAAAAATAGGATTCATAGGAGCATTTGAAAAAACAGACCTAATGCTATATGTTTCAAGAATACTAGTAGAATTACAAAAGAAAGTATTAATAGTAGATTCTACAATTCTAGGCAGAGCTAGGTACACTGTACCTAGCATTTCGCCTAGTAAGTGCTATGTAACAGAATTTGAAGGGATAGACGTAGCAATAGGGTTTAATAGATTAGAAGAAATTGAAGAATATCTAGGAGAATCTGAACTACAATATGATATAGCTTTATTGGATGTTGATTCACATGAAAATCTTGAGAAATTTAATTTAGAAAATGCTGATAAAAATTATTTTGTAACAGCATTTGATAACTACTCATTAAAAAAAGGCTTAGAAGCAATAGGAAGAATGCCAAACAAAATTCCAATGACAAAAGTATTGTTTTCGAGGGATATGTTACAAGAAGAAGAAGACTATTTAAACTTTTTATCATTTTATTATTCTGTACAATGGGAAGGGAATAAAATATATTTTCCATATGATAATGGAGACAGCACAGTAATAATAGAAAATCAAAGAGCAGCAAAAATAAGCTTTAAAAATTTAAGTTCAGAATATAAAGAAGGATTATTGGAACTAACCGAGCAAATAATACCAGAAACTAGAGAAAGCGAAATAAAAAGAATTATAAAAAATATTTAAAGGAGCAAAAGAAGAATGGCAATTATATCGTTTTGGAGCGATGGAGAAAAAGAAACAGGCAAAACATTATCGCTTGCAGCAATCGCCACACAATTATCAATTGATAATACATATAAAACTTTAATATTTAACACAGAATACAATGATAATACTTTAGAAAACTGTTTTTGGACACCTAAAAAACCAAAAAGAGAAACCTTTATGATAGGTAATAGAGCTGATCTCGCAACTGGAACTACTGGAGTTGCAAAAGCAATTTTAAGTAATAAAACATCGCCAGAAATTATAAAAAATTATACCAAAACAATATATAAAAATAGATTAGAAATACTAACAGAAGAAAAAATATCACAAGAAGATTATCAAAATCAGAGAAAAATATATAAAGAAATAGCAAAAATAGCAAATAAATATTACAACTTAGTTTTAATAGATATAAGCGGAAATGCAGAAGAAAGCACCACAAGAAGCATACTAGAAGAATCAGATTTAATAATAGTAAATTTGCCACAAAATTTAAAAAAAATTAATGAATATATAGAACTAAAACAAACAAATCGAATATTTAATAAAGAAAAAACAATAGTATTAATAGGAAAATGTGATAGAAACTCAAAATACAATGCAAAAAACGTATCAAGGTATTCGAATATAAGAGATTTATATCCAATTCCATATAATACGCAATTTTTAGAGGCAACAAACGAAGGGCAAATAACAGAGTTCTTTACAAAATTTAGAGGAAGAATTCATCCAGACGAAAATACTTATTTTTTAGAAGAAGTAAAGAATGTTTCGGAAAGAATATTAGAAAAATTAAAAGAATTACAAATGAGAACATAGAAAAACGAAAGAGAGGGGCATAAAAATGGTATTAAACATTATATTAATCTTTGTTGTATTAATAATAGCTTTTGTAATGATTAAATATTTTATAAAGAAAAACAAAGAAGCAGAAATAGAAGAAGATATTCCTGTAGAAGACAAAACATTTACAATAGAAGCAACAATGGACTTTATAAAAAGAAGATTGGATGAAATTACAAAAGTAAACCTTTATGACATTGGTTTATCAGAAGAGGAATTAAAAAGAAGAAAAGCTAAAAAATATGAATTAAGAAAAGCTTTAAAAGGATGTACATATGGTGATGTGAACGATAAAAAATATGTTAAAGAATTAATATATGATTTATTGTATAAAGAATATGGAATAAATGAAACAAATATATCAAAAGCAATTCCTTTCGACATACCATCACTTTTAACCCCACAAGATAAATTTGACATATTAATATATATGTACAAAAAAGACTTTGGATATGAAGCGCTAACACAATTAATAAAAAAATATAATTTAGCAACATTAAAATATGTAGCAGGAGAAGCAAAACCTTGCTATGTAATAACAAGCGAAGAAATAAATGATATATACGAAAAAGAGCAACCTCAATTATCTTTTGCAGATAAATTAAATGTATTAACACAAAGAATTTATCAGCATTACAAAGGATATAGTAGCATAGATGAAATAAGAGACATGAATATAGATGGTGTATCTGGCGGTGTATCTGGATTACCAGAAAGCTTTTTAAGCCAAGTTGCACAAACAGATGGAGATTATCTAGAACAAATGACAGAACACAAAGTACCAAGAGCATGCGACAGTATATGGATTTTCTTCCAAGGTAAATCAATAAGATTAGCATTTCTTTCTTTCGGAAGAGAGAGTGAATTAAAAAGAGTATGCCAAAATATATACAAATACAATAATCCAGGACAATTATCAGATACAAACGGATTTAAAATTAACGAAATGAAAGATGGTTCTCGTGTTGTTGTTGTAAGACCAAGTTTCTCTGAAACATGGGCATTCTTCGTAAGAAAGTTCGACGTAAAAAGAGCAACACTAGAACAATTAATAGTAGCACCAGGAAAAGAAGATGCAATAGATTTATTAAAATTCCTAGTAAAAGGAGCAAGAATTACAGCACTTACAGGTGAGCAAGGTTGTCGGAAAAACAACAATGCTTATGGGTATGATAGAAAATATATATGAAACAATGAACATAAGGGTTCAAGAAACAGCGTTTGAGTTGCACTTAAGAAAAATATATCCAACAAGAAACATATTATCATTTAGAGAAACAGATACAATTTCTGGACAAGCAGGTTTGGACGTTCAAAAGAAAACTGATGGTAGTGTTAACATCATAGGTGAGGTTGCAACAGATCCCGTAGCTTCTTGGATGATACAAGCAGCCCAAGTAGCATCAAAATTCACATTATTTACTCACCATGCTAAAACATTTCCAAATCTAGTAACAGCTTTGCGTAACTCAATGCTTAGAACAGGTGTATTCACAGATGAAAGAACAGCAGAAGAACAAGTTGTTCAAGTATTAAACTTTGATGTACACTTGGTAAAAGACTTTAGAGGTAGACGTTATATAGAAAGAGTAACAGAATGTATTCCTGTAGAAGACAAAAACGAATATACATATGAACATCAAAATGAAAAAACAATCGAAGGAAAATTAAATAAATTTATGGATAATGCAACAAGGTACTTCACAAAAGTAACAAACAAGGAACTTTATAAATATGTAAACATTATGGAATACAGAAATGACGAATATGTTATGACAAATAAAATATCAGACTATAACATAAAAGAAATGAGAAACAACATGGACGAAAGTGATGTAGCGGAATTCGATAAATTTATAGAAAGAAACTGGGGAAAACAAAAAACAGTACCAGTATCAGCAAGCATAGAAGCAGAACAACCAGCAAGAAGAGGAAGACCAAAGAAAGCATAGAGAAAATGATTTATATAAAAAACACTGTAGGGGGCAGACAATCCTATTTGGTCAAAACAAAAATATAATGAAAATGATATAGGGACCGATGCCCTTGGTGACTTATGGGAACAAATCAAAGAAGAGGTGAGAAACAAAAGATGTCAAATCAAACAATATTATATTTTATGGCGGGTACTGTACTATTGTTTCTTATTGTAGTTATTGCATATGCAATATTAAGAAAAAAAATGGGTAAAAGCGACATGAGAAGAATGAAAGAACTGCAAGAGGGAACAAAAGAAAAAAAATTCTCAACAGATGTAGCATATCAAAAATTGTACCTAATATATAATAAAATTCCTCTATTAAAAAGATATGTAAAAAAACTAAGAAGAAAAATTGAAATTATAAGTATAGAAGATGAATACATAACAAGAAGACAAACATCAAAAGTAATTACGAATTCACTACTAGTAATAATACCACTTACATTAGCAGTTTTCTTTTTTACAAAAGGAAATGCACTATTAAGAGTAATTCTATTAATGTTTGAGGTTTTCTTAATAGAAACAATAATGACTGGTATGGTAGACAAACTAGATACAAAATTATTAAAACAACAAATAGATTTCTTTGCAGAAATAAGACATGCATATCATGAGTTTAATATGGTAGAAGAAGCAATATATGAAGTTTCACAAAATGATGAGTTAGAAGTTTCTCGCCAAGGAGAAAAAATATACGAAATATTAATATCAGATGATCCAGAAACAGAACTAGAAAAGTATTATGATGTTGCACCAAATAGCTATTTAAAAGAGTTTGCAGGTATTTCATATTTGACAAGAGAATTTGGAGATAGAACAATAGATGGAGCATCACTATACCTAAAAAACTTAAATAATATTACACAAGAAATGCAATTAGAAATATTAAAAAGAGATAAATTAGACTATGTATTCCAAAGTTTATCTGTAATAGCAATGCTACCAGTATTGTGCTTACAACCATTAAGAAATTGGGCAGTATCAAACTTTAACTTTACAGCACAATTCTATGATGGAAAATTAGGATTAATTGCACAAATAGCATTAATAATAGTAACACTTATTTGTTACATATTAACAAGAAAATTAAAAGATAGTGGAGCAATAAAAGACGAATACAAAGATCCAAATAATGTATGGCAAATGAAACTATACAAAAATCCAGTAGCAAAAAAAATTATAGATTTATTCATACCAAAAGAAAAAACAAAAGAATACAGAAAAATGATAAAATTAATGAAAGAATCTGCAACAAAGCAGAAACTGGAAACTGTGTATGTAAACAGACTTACAATATGTGTTGTCACTTTCTTATGTTCAATACTGCTATTTTTACAATTACACAATGTAGCAGTAGACTACGTATATAACGAACCAACATCAAACTATAACATAATGGGATCAATGTCAGAATCAGACCAAAAAGACGCAATGGAAGTAACAAAAGCACAAAACATTGTGTTAGATAAATTTAAAGGAAAAAGAAATACAACAGCTACGCAAATAGAAAGAGAAGTAAGAAACTTAAAATTATATCAAGAAGCAACAGAACAAGAAATTCAAAAAGCAGTAGAACAAATACAAGACAAACTACAAATAATAAATGCAGAATATTTAAAATGGTTTGAATTATTATTAGCATTTGTTTTTGCAGGAATAGGATATATGGGACCAAAACTAATGCTAATATTCCAAAAAATATTAAGACAATTAGAAATAGAAAACGAAATAATGCAGTTCCAAACAATAATACTAATGCTTATGAAAATAGAAAGAGTAAATGTAGAAATAATACTAGAATGGCTAGAAAGATATGCAAATATATTTAAAGAACCTATAACAAAATGCGTTAACAATTACGAAGCAGGCGCATGGGAAGCACTAGAAGAATTAAAAGAAGAAGTCGCTGCACCACAATTTATACGTATAGTAGAAAGCTTACAAGCAGCAGTAGAAAAAATACCTATTTCACAAGCCTTTGACGAATTAGACAATGAAAGAGAATATTACCAAGAAAAAAGAAAAGAAACAAACGAAAAACTTATATCAAGAAAAGGTTTAATAGGAAAAGTTGTAGGTTTTGCCCCAATGGTATTACTATTTGTAGGTTACTTAATTATTCCATTAGTTGTAATAGGATTCTTAAGTATGACAGAAGCATTTTCAACAATGGCTACATCTATATAAATAGGAGGAATATATGGAAAACGCATCAAAAGCTTTGCTAATTGCGGGAGGAGTATTAATTGCAATATTAATAATAAGTGTATTAGTTGTAACAATTAATATTATAAATTCAAATCAAAAAACACGAGAAGAAGCACTTGCAACAGAGCAATTAGTAGAATTTAATCAGAAATATGAAGCTTATAATAAAAAAGCTTTAAGAGGCACAGACATAATAACATTAATGAAAATGGCAATAGAAAATAATAACAAAATGGAAGCAACAAATGTAGGGGAACAATACTTTATAAATGTAAAATTGATTTTAAAAAACGAATATAAGTCTACTAAAACTACAATTGATAAAGCAACAGGCGAAAAAAAAGTAGAAGACAAAGGAGAAAAAACTATTTCAGGCAAAATTAGCTTAGGGGATTGGGAGAAAAGTGGAAAGCTAACAATGCAAGACTATGTAGAGAATTTGTTTGGAGAATCTATAACAAAAAAGACAGAAACAAAGGATAAAATCATATATGAATATTCCCCACTAGCGAATTTGAAAAAGGCTGTTTTCACATGCACAAATGTTACTTATAATAATAATGGGAGAATAATTGAACTTGAATTTGAGGAAAGGTAATATATAAAGGAGTTAATTTATGGAAAACGCATCAAAAGCATTAATAATTGCAGGAGCAGTTTTAATAGGAATTTTAATAATTTCTATGGGAGTTTTACTTGCAACAACATTGCAAAAAACAGCAAGAACACATTATACTTCAATGAGCACAAATGAAATCCAAAAATTTAATTCAGAAATAACAAAAAACTTTATAATAGAAAACGGAGAAACTCATATAACAGCCCAAGGAATAATAACATTAAAAAATATTTTAAATACAGAAACATATAAAGACCTAGTTAAGGTAGATCCAAATTTAAATAATAAAATACCAAATGACGCAAATTTTTTAAGTAAATACGGGACCCAAAAGGATAATAATGGAATTAAGACATATAAAGTCACAACTGAATACAGTGACCAAGGAATGATAAACAGTATTATTATTACTATTGATATTTAAACAAATGTAGGGGTCGACGTCCTCGGCGACCCGCACTCCAAAGACATTACTAAATAATTGTAAAAAACTAAAAAAATCTTGCATAATATTACAAAAACTATTATAATTAGGGAGGAATATATTTGAAAAAATCATTTTTAATAATAACAGCAATAATACTAATTATAATATTTATAGTGTTAGGATATATTTTTGAAGCACAAGCAAAACAAAATCAAGCTATTTCATACAACAAACAATACGAAAACTATTTAGGAAAAGAAATATATGGAGCAGAAATAGCAACATTAATAAACAAAGTAACAGAACAAAACGAAAGAAATAATGTTTTAAAAGATGAAAATGGATATTACATAGATAACGAAACAAACAGCATAAAAATAGATTTAAAAATGATAACAATAGATAAAACATATCCTATGGAATTAATATATAAAAATGATATTACAAACTTTGTAAAAAACTTTAATGTAATATTATTTAAATGCACAAATATAGAATATCATCAAAAAACAGGAAAAATAAGCAAACTTATATTTGAGCAAGTAGAAAAATAAATTAGTTTTCAATATTTTTAGGACAAGTTTCTAAAAATCAAAAGATAAATATTAAAAATTCAAAGGAGGAATAGTTTATGGAAAACGCATCAAAAGCTTTAATAATTGCAGGTGCAATATTAATATCAATTCTATTAATAAGTTTAGGAATTATAATGTTTAATGCATCAAAAGGAACAACAGACCAAGCTAGTGGTACTGCAAATGCAATGGAACAAGGAGCTCAAAAAGGAGTTAATTCAATTCAAAATTCATTAGGATTATAATAAAAATTGTATAATGAACAAAATTTATTTTGTTCATTATACTAAAATACTAAGGAGTAAATTATGGAAAATGCGTCAAAAGCTTTAATAATAGCAGGTTCAGTATTAATTGCTATTTTATTAATAAGTTTAGGATTAATGATATTTAAATCAACATCAGGTGTAACAGATCAAACACAAGAGCTTGGTAAGACTTTAGAAGTTCAACAATTTAATTCACAATTTCTTAAATATTGTGGAGAGTCAGTAAAAGGAAGCCAAGTAAGAACATTGTGTGAAGTTATAATTGCTAATAATTCAAATTCACAACATACAGTTACAATAGCCGAAAAAACAACTGCATCTGATATAAGTAGTTACAGAAATAGTATTTCAACTAACAAAAGTTATAAAGTAGAAGCATCATACGAAAATGGATTAATAACAGCAATTAGTGTAACTCCTAAATAAAAATAACTTAACCAAAAAGGAGAGATAATATGGAAAATGCGGTAGATGCTTTAAAAATTGCATTTGGTGTATTAGTATTTGTAATAGCACTTACAGTAGCGTTTGCCTTACTCTCTCAAGCAAAAGCAACATCAGACATAATGCTATTTGCAAGTGATAAAACAAATTACTATACATATAATAAAGATGCAGATAATACAGAAGGAAGAATAGTAGGTGCAGATGTTGTAATATCATCACTATATAGATATTATAAAGAATCAATAGTAGTTTATATAGTCGATGGCACAGACAAATACGAATTTAACACAGAAACAGATGGCGGACTATCACAAAAAGAAAGAAAAAAAAGAGTTAACGAATGGATAGAAAAAAATTCAAGCATATTAAATGGTAATTTTTTAGAAACATTTGATGAAGTTAAAAAAAGTGGCGAATATATAGTAGAAGACGATGGTTCAGAACTTACAGTAAAATCAGGACAAACAAGTATATATATAACATATACAAAACAACCATAAAAAGGATGTAAAATATAAAATAGGAGGTTTCTTATTATGTCAGACACATTAATAACAATTATTGCAATATTTTTAGCAGCAGTTTTAATGTTTGTATTTCCGTTAATGGCAGTATCAAACAATCAAGAAGATGTAACACAATTAGCGGTAACAGAAGCAACACAAGAATTTGTAAACAAAGCTGCAACAAAAGGCAAAATTACACAAGAAGATTATGATGCTTATGTGCAAACATTAGGAGCAACAGGAAATACTTATGATATAAAATTAGAAGTACAACATTTAGACGAAAATCCAGGTAAAAAAACTGGTACAACATCAGGAGATATGATAGGAGAAAATGTTAGATATTCAACATTTACAGACGAAATATTAAAATCTTTTAATGATGATGGCAATGGAAAATATTCACTATCAAAAGGCGATAATGTTATAGTAACAGTAAACAACACAAACACAACATTAGCCCAATTATTAAGAAACTTCGTGTATAAAGTAACAGGTTCAGACACATATCAAATAGGAGCAAGCGCTTCTGCTTTGGTTGTAAGTAATGGAAAATAAAAATGCATAAAGATGCATATTTCTAATGTCTCACATAAGGGGAACAACACAGCATATGTTATCCTTATGTGAGACATTAAAAATATGTACCTTAAATTTTAAATAAAATAAATTCTTAAGCAAAAAATAATGAGGTGAAGCAATGAAATTACAAAACATGACAGTAATATTTATAATAATAATGATACCAATAATAGTAGTTGTATCATATTATATAGGACTTCAAATTAATACTATAACAATGCAAAAAGATTATACTGTAAAATTGCAAACAGCTGCAAAAGATTCAATACAAGCATTAGAAATAAATACAGTAGAATGGAACAGTGCTTCTTCTAATTTAGCAGATTCAAAAAGAAGAGACGTATTAGCGGCTATAAACACCTTTACAACAAGCTTAGCAAATAGCATGGGAATAGGTGGAGCAGGAAAAGGAAGAATACAAACATACATACCAGCAATAGCATATACAATGTATGATGGATATTACATATATTCAGCATCATTAATGAAAGACCAAGATACAACTGAAAAAGACGAAAATGGTAATGATGTAGATTATGGCAGAACGCAGTTCGATGAAAATAATAAAATTAACTATAAAGAAACTTCTTCATACCAATACATACTAAAACCATACTCACCATATTCAGCAAGATATGCAA
>CALYZR010000005.1 GCA_945610215.1 uncultured Clostridium sp.
GATAAAAAAAGAGATTATGCTCATATAATTATTGATAATAATGGAGATTTAATAAAAACAAAGGAGCAAGTAGATGAGGTAATGGGTTTTCTAAAGGTAATTAATAAGTAAGGAGAAAGTAATGAAGTTTAAACGTATAATAACTATTTTAGTTGCAATACTTATATTTTATTTTGGGTTTATGTTTGCAATGAAAAAGTATGTGTATCCTTACAAATATGCAGAATATGTAAATAAATATAGTGAGGAATATGAATTAGATCCATATCTAGTATTAGCAGTAATTAAAACAGAAAGCGATTTTGATAAAACTGCAGTATCTAAAAAAGATGCTAAAGGATTAATGCAAATAATGGAAACAACAGCAATAGAAACAGCAAATAAAATGGGGCTTGAAGTTACAGAAAAAGATTTATTTGAACCAGAATTAAATATAAATATAGGGTTAAAATATTTTACATACTTATTAAATCAATACAACAATAATTATCCATTAGCAATAATTGCATATAATGCAGGAATAGGAAATGTAGATAACTGGATAAAAAATGGAATAATAAAAGAAGATGGAACGGATATAGAAAATGTACCATTTAAAGAAACAAATAATTATGTAAGAAAAATTTTAAGAGATTATAAGATATATAAAGAATTGTATGATTAGAGATACCAATTTATTTACATATTAATTGCTATATTAATTAATATGATATATAATAAAAAAACAAAATCACAAAGGGAGGAATGTAATATGGCAATATTAGTTACAGGAGGAGCAGGCTATATTGGAAGTCACACAGTAGTTGAATTGTTAGAAGCAGACGAGGACATAGTTATAGTAGATAACTTTGTAAACAGCAAGCCAGAAGCTTTAGATAAAATAAAAAAAATTACAGGTAAAGATTTTAAATTTTATGAAGTTGATATATTAGATGAAAAAAATCTAGAAAAAGTATTTAAAGAGAACAATATAGAATCTGTAATACACTTTGCAGGACTAAAAGCAGTAGGAGAATCTGTTGTAAAACCAATAGAATACTATCATAACAATATAACAGGAACATTAATACTATTAAAATTAATGAAAAAATATAATTGCAAAAAAATAGTATTTAGTTCATCAGCAACAGTATATGGAGATCCAGAAATAGTACCTATAACAGAAGAATGTAAAACAGGTGGAACAACAAATCCATATGGAACTACAAAACTATTTATAGAAAGAATTTTGCAAGATGTTTATGTTGCAGATAAGGAATTTAGTATAGCTTTGCTTAGATACTTTAATCCAATAGGAGCACATGAAAGTGGACTAATTGGAGAAGATCCAAATGATATACCAAATAACCTTATGCCATATATAACAGGCGTAGCAAGTGGTAAATTAGAGATATTAAGTGTATTTGGAAATGATTATCCAACAAAAGACGGAACAGGCGTTAGAGACTATATACATGTAGTAGATTTAGCAAAAGGTCATTTGAAAGCTCTTGCAAAAATTAGAAAAGAAACAGGAGTACAAATATATAACTTAGGAACAGGACATGGATATTCTGTCTTAGACTTAGTAAATACATTTCAAAAAGTAAATAATGTGGAAGTTAAATATAAAATTGTTGGAAGAAGACCAGGGGATATAGCCACATGTTATGCAGATCCTTCAAAAGCTAAAAAAGAATTAGGATGGATTGCAGAAAAAGGAATAGAAGACATGTGCAAAGATAGTTGGAACTTTATAATTAAAAATAAGTAAAATCATAGAAAGAGGAAAGTATGAATAGGTTATTAGTAATAATTGATATGGTAAATGGCTTCGTAAAAGAAGGGACTCTTGCAGACAAACAAATAAATAATATAACACCAAATATAATTAATTTAATAAATGAATTTGTTAAAAATAAAGATGATATAATAAGTTTTCAAGAAGGACATAATCAAAATTCTAAAGAATTTCAAAGCTTTCCAAAACACTGCGTTTTGGGGACTAAGGAAGCAGAACTTATTGAAGAACTTATGCCATATAGTAAAAATTTTAAAGTAATTAGAAAAAATTCTACAAGTGGCTTTGTAACAAATGAATTTTTAGAATACATTGGAAAAAACGAAGACAAGTTAAAAGAAATCGTAATTACAGGGTGCTGTACAGATTTATGCGTAATGAACTTTGCATTACCTTTAAAAAACTATATAAATGAAAAAGATTTAAATATAGATGTTGTGATATATAAAAACGCTGTTGAAACATATGATGCACCAAATCATAATAGAGAAGAATATAACCAAATAGCACTTAGAATAATAGCACAAAATGGAATAAAAATAAAATAATTAAGAACAAACAAAAAAGTGGCACAGCCACTTTTTTAAATAATACTTCTGATTTTTTCTATAATCATATTTAATGCAACTGTATTATAACCACCTTCTGGAACAATAATATCAGCATATTTTTTACTAGGCTCAACAAATTGTTCATGCATAGGTTTTACAGTTGTACAATATTGTGTAACAACAGAATCTAATGTACGACCTCTTTCTTTAACATCTCTTAAAAGTCTTCTAATAAAACGGATATCAGCATCTGTATCTACAAATATTTTAATATCCATTAAATCACGTAATTCCTTATTTTCAAAAATTAAAATGCCATCTACAATAATTACTTTTTTAGGAACTACTGTAACAGTTTTATCTTCTCTTTGGTGATTAATAAACGAATATTCAGGTCTTTCCACAGAATTTCCTTTTTTTAATTCTTTTAAGTGCTCTATAAGTAGGCTAGTTTCAATAGAATCAGGATGGTCATAATTTAATTTTGTTCTTTCTTCAAAAGGAAGCTCTGGATGAGCTTTATAATAACAATCATGCGATATCATTGTTATATTATGAGCAAATTCCTTTTTTATATTATCCGCAAGAGTACTTTTACCAGAACCAGTTCCACCTGCAATACCAATTATAATAGGGTCAATATTCATATTAATTCCTCCAAATATTATTTACGTTAATTTTAAAATATTATTCGAATAAAATCAAGTAAAAACGACAAAATATGTGGATTTTTATTAAACAAATTATTGACAAATCTTTTCTATTAAATATAATAAGAAAGAGGTAATATAATATGATACTAAAAGGAAAAGTTGTTAAAGGTATAGGAAGAGCCAGAGTATTTGTAAATATGATGAAAGACATCTTTAATCAAAAAACAAATATGGACTTATATTCAGGAACACTAAATATTAAACTAAATAGACCATATGAATTAAAACCAACAGACATAATAAAAGCAGAAGAATATGGTGGAAAATATAACGTGCAAGTGCAAGAATGCACCTTATTAGAGCACAAAGCATATATAGTAAGATCAGAGAAAAATTTAAAAGAAGAAAGTGATTATGAAAAAAATATTATAGAAATTGTATCTGATATAAATTTTAGAGAAAAATACAAACTAAAAAATGAAGATAAAATAGAAGTATGGGTGCATGATTGAACCTAAAAATGCAAAGAAAGAGACTTTTTTGTTTAATATCAAAAAGGTCTTTTCTTTATATAATAAGAAATTTCTCCGAAATTTTTATTATATAAAAATGCTACAATCGCTATTGCCTTTGAGATTTCCTCATTTTATTCGGAAACTCAAATCGGCGAGAACAAAGGGCGACTACGTCGCTTTGTTCATTAATTAGAATTCTTTTATTATTTTTAAGTTCTAAAATTCTTTTTAAAGCATATATATATTTAAGGACAAGTTATAAAAATAAGGAGAATATATGCTAGTTTCTGATTTGTTAAATTATTTTCCAGAAGAAATTTTTAAAATATTATCAAATTTTTTTGAGACTGAAACAGAAGAAAAATTAAAGACAGTTGAAGAGATCAGATTAAGAGTAGGACAACCATTAATACTAAAATTCAATAAGTGCGAAAAAATATTTAAATATAATATTTTGCAAGAAGATATATTAAAAACTATGCAAAAAGTTTGCGAAAATTCAATTTACTCTTTCCAAAACCAGATATGTGAAGGATTTATTACTGTTAAAAGTGGACACAGAATAGGAATTACACGGAAGCTGTATTATAGAAAACAATAAAGTTAGTAATATAAACTACATATCAAGCTTAAATTTTAGAGTAGCAAAAGAAATAAAGGGATGTAGTAACAAACTTTTAAAATATGTTTTAAACATGGAAGATAACAATATTTATACAACTTTAATTGTTTCTCCACCAGGAGTACGGAAAGACTACAGTACTAAGAGATTTAACAAGAAAAATTAGTACAGGAATAGAAAAAATAGAATTTAAAGGAATAAACGTTGGTGTGGCTGATGAAAGAGGAGAAATAGCCGCGATGTATAAAGGCACTCCTCAAAATGATGTAGGAATAAGGACAGATGTTTTAGATAATATTCCAAAAGCAATAGGTATGACAATGCTTATAAGGTCAATGTCACCAAAGGTAATTGTAGCAGATGAGATCGGAAAAGAAGAAGAAATTTCTGCAATAAATTATGCTGTGTGTTCAGGCATAAAAGGAATATTTACAGCACACGGTGGAAGTCTAGAAGAAATATCTATAAATCCAAATTTAAAAACATTATTAAATTTACACGTATTTGAAAGAATAATATTTTTAAATGACAAAATTAGAAAAGCAGAAATAGATAAAGTATATACATTAGACAGAAAAAATTTGGAATACATGATTATGGAGTGATTAACTTATGTTAGGTTTAAAAATTATAATATATACATTTATATTTTTATCATGTTCACTTATAGGAATACTAGTATCAAACAAATATAGAAATAGAGTAAATGAATTAAAAGAATTTAAAAATGCACTTAATATTTTCAAAACAAAAATAAGATATACATATGAACCAATACCAGAAATATTTGAACAAATATCTCAAAACACAAATTCAAATATTTCTAATGTTTTTGAAGTCGCTAGTAGAAAAATGAAGTTTTTAGCAGCTGGAGAAGCATGGAATTTAGCATTAAATATGGAGGAACTTAATATAAATGATGAAGACAGAGTTGCCTTATCAAACTTTTAGGAAAAACAGATATAACAGGACAACTTAACCAAATAGAATTAACAACAGATTTCTTAGAAGAGCAAATAAAAAAAGCAGAAGAACAAAGAAATAAAAGCGAAAAGATGTATAGAACGATAGGAATGCTAATAGGAATGGCAATAGTAATAATATTAATGTAAAAGGGGTAAAAAAATGGATATAGATTTATTATTTAAAATAGCTGCAATAGGAATTTTAGTTGCTGTACTGCATCAAGTGCTAGTAAGAGCAGGAAGAGAAGATCAAGCAATGATGACAACACTTGCGCGGATTAGTAATAGTTTTAACAATGGTAATAAAAGAAATAAGCACATTGTTTAATACTGTAAGAACAATATTTGGATTGTAAAGGGTGAAAAAATTGGAAGTTATAAAAATAATAGGTGTAGGGCTAGTGGCACTTATATTTATAATTATATTAAAGCAGTATAAACCAGAATTTACAATTTATGCATCCATAATTGCAGGTGCAATTATATTATTTATGGTAATGGACAAGCTATATTCAATAATAAATTTACTATCTAACATAAGTCAAAAAGCAGGCATAGGAAATGAATTTTTAAAAACAATTTTAAAAATAACAGGAATAGCAATTCTTACAGAATTTGCAGTAAGTATATGTAAAGACTCAGGAGAAACTGCAATAGCTAATAAAATAGATTTAGGAGGAAAGGTAATAATTATAAGCATATCTGTTCCAATAATAACAGCACTTTTAGAATTAGTAATAAGCATATTACCATAGAAACAATTTAGAGGAGAACAAATGATAAAAAAAATAACAATTCTTTTTATTTTAATATATTTTTGTATATCTCCATTTACATATGCGACAGATGAAATTATTTCTTCGCAAATGGAAGCATTAAATATCTCCTCATTTATAAAAGAAGGAGAAAAATATACAAAAGAGGTTTTCCCAGATATTAGTTTAAATGATTTTTTAAATTCAGCAATAAAAGGAGAAATAGATAATGAAGAGCTCTTTAAACAAATAATACTATTATTTGGAGATGAAATGTTAGATGCTATGTATTTATTAGGTAGCATAATAGTAGTAATAGTAATACATAGTATTTTAAAAGCTTTTACAGAAAATCTAGAAAATGAAAGTGTTTCACAAATTACCTATTATATTCAATACATACTTATAGTCACTTTAATAATGACAAATTTTTCGAGCATAATATCTTTAATAAAAGACTCAATTGCAAACTTAACAGGATTTATAAATTGTCTGGTTCCAATATTGCTTGCACTAATGTCTGCAACACGGAAATGTTGCATCTGTTAGCTTAATACAGCCATTAATTATATTTGCAGTAGTCTTTATAGGAAATACGATAACATTAGTAATACTTCCAATAACACTTATTGCAACAGTTTTAGGAATAATTTCTAATTTATCAGATAAAGTTCAAATAGGAAAACTTTCTAATTTTTTTAAGTCAGGTATTACATGGTTCTTAGGATTAATTATAACAATTTTTGTCGGCATACTTTCTATGGAAGGAACCCTAACAAGTAATGTTGATGGATTAACTGCAAAAGGAATAAAAGCTGCAGCATCAACATTTATACCAGTAGTTGGAAAAGCATTAGGCGATTCAGCAGATGTTGTGCTTGGCTCAACATCAATTATAAAAAATTCAATAGGAATAGTAGGAATGTTTGTAATAATAGGAATATGTGCAATGCCAATTATAAAATTAACAATACTAACAATAACATATTATTTTACATCTGCTATATGCGAGCCAATAGCAGACAAAAAGATAATTTCATTATTAGATCAAATGGGAGGAACATTTAAAGTACTACTTGGAATAATGTTTTTTGTTGCAGTACTATTAATAATTGGATTAGCTATGTGTATAAAAATAACCAACAATGGAATGATGTATAGGTAGGTGTTAAAATTGATAAAATTTATAAATTCATGGGCACAAGGAATAATTTTAGCAGTAATCATTGCAACCATTATAGAAATGATTTTGCCAGAGGGAAAAAATAAAAAATATGTAAAAACAGTAATAGGAGTTTATATATTATTTATAATGATTTATCCGTTAATAAATAAATTTACAAAAGTTAATATAAATTCATTACTTGAAAATACAACTAAACAAATGAGTACATATCAAGAAAATAATTCGCTAAAAATAGATACAGATAAATACATAGAAGATACATATAGAAAAAAAGTAGAAGAAGATATAAAAAACAAAGCAAACGAAAAAAAATTAAATATAATTTCTTTGAATGTATACATAGAAACAGAAGACGAAAAACGATATGGAATGTTAAATAGTTTAGTAATGAAGGTAGAAAAATGCAAAATAAATAATAAGGAAGAAAACAACACTAGTGTAAATCAAATAAAAGAAATAAATATTTCAAAAGCTATGCAAAATAATGAGGTAGCTGAAAACAAAGATAAAACAGTAACAGAAAAAGAAATAGATGAATTTAAAGAATATATAAACTCTACATATTATTTAGAAAAAGAAAAAATACATATAAATGAATAATAAGGAGGCAAAAAATGCTAAAAGAAAGCATAAAGAAATTTAAAGAATCTATTTCAAAACAAAAAGAACAAAACAATAAAAAAAATATAGAAAATTTAGTTGTGTTTTTGATTCTATTAATAATTACAATTATTGCAATAAATACAATTTGGGGTGAAAAAAAAGAAGAAACAAACCAAGAAGATAGTAACACATCATATAAAAAACTAGCAGATAATATAAATAGTAATATTAGCAGTAATAATGACCAGTTTAGTGAATATAATTTAGAAGAAAATTTAGAGGACATACTGTCTAAGATAGCAGGAGTCGGAAAAGTAAAAGTTTTAGTTACATATTCAGAAACAAGTGAAGTTGTTGCAATGTATAATGAAAAAAGCACTTCGAACAATACAGAAGAAACTGACACAAGTGGAGGCACAAGAAAAATAGAGCAAACAGATACTGACAAAGAGATTATATATGAAGAAAAAAATGGGCAAAAAAGCCCAATTACTCAAAAAGTAATTATGCCAAAAATAGAAGGAGCAATCATTACAGCAGAAGGTGCTTCAAACCCAACAATTAAAACAAATATAATTCAAGCTGTTTCGGCAGCAACAGGAATTTCTACATATAGGATACAAGTTTTTGAAATGTCAACTTAAAGCAGATGAAAAGTAGCATATTGCTAGAACAATTTGATATTAAAAAAGGAGAAGAAATATGAAGGTTTTAAAAAGAAATCAATTAATAATATTGATAGTTTCATTAATGCTAATAACAGCAGGATATCTAAATTTTACTACAAACCAAGAAAATGTAGTTACAAGTACAATAGCAGATAGGAGTGATAGTGCAATAGGAGATGCAGAATTTGTAAGCACAGTTCCACACGAAGAGAATAAAACAACAGAAAATGCAATTGTAGAAAACAATGAAAACATGATAGAAAATAATGATGTGCAAGAAAATTTAATCGAAACAAATGCATCTCAAGATATAAAAAACAATGAAGAAGATTACTATTTTATAACATCAAAATTAGATAGAAATACAATGTATTCCGAAACATTAGAAACATACCAAGAAATGTATAATAACACAAATGCGACAGCAGAACAAAAGCAAGAAGCATTAACAAAAATAAATAAAATAAACAATACAAAAAATGCAATAATGATAGCAGAAAATTTAATACTTGCAAAAGGATTTGAAAATGTAGTAATATTTGCAAATGAAGGGAGCATAAGTGTTGTAATAAAAGCAGAAGAACTAAAACAAGAAGAAGTAGCACAAATACAAAATATAGTATCAAGAGAATTAAATGTAAATGCAGAAATAATACATATTAGTAATAAATAAAAATATAAAATAAATAAAACCGAAGAAAATATTTACAAATAACTTGTAAATATTTTTTTTATTGATATAATATACAGAGAATTTTAGAATGTTTTTTGAGGTGAATTTTAATGGTTAAAAAAGTAGCTATAATTACAAATGGTGGAGATTGTCCAGGATTAAATGCTGTAATTCGTGCAATAGTAAAAACAGCAGAAACTCATGGTGTAGAGTGTTATGGATATATAGAAGGCTATAAAGGAATGCTCGAAAACAATTATATAAAATTAGAATCAAATGGAAGTGCATCAGGATTACTTCATAGAGGAGGGACGATTATAGGTGCATCAAATAGTACAAACTTGTTTAACTATCCAGTAGAAGAAAATGGAGAAATAGTATATAAAGACATGTCTTTTAAAGCAGTAGAAAATGTAAAAAATGCAGGATTTGATTGCATATTTTCACTAGGTGGAGATGGTACACAAAAATCTGCAAGAGACTTTTCTTTAAGAGGACTAAATGTTATAGGAGTTCCAAAAACAATAGACAATGATGTAGCTCACTCAGAAATAACATTTGGATACAATACAGCTGTATCTGTTGCAACAGAAGCACTAGACAGATTACATTCAACAGCAGAATCTCATCATAGAATAATGACATTAGAAGTAATGGGAAGATATGCTGGATGGATTGCATTAGAATCGGCAATAGCAGGAGGAGCAGATGCTGCAATAATACCAGAAATACCATATGATATAAATAAAATAGTAGAAAAAATAAATAGAAGAAAAGAAGAAGGAAAAAAATTTAGCATAATAGTAGTATCAGAAGGAGCAATACCAAAAGATGGAGAACTAACAGTAAAAAGGACTTTAAATGATGGATCAGGACTTGATAATATAAGACTTGGAGGAATAGGAGAAAAGCTTTCAAGAGACTTAGAAGAATTAACAGGAATGGTATCAAGAAACACAGTACTTGGATATGTACAAAGAGGTGGAACACCAACAGCATTTGATAGAGTTTTATCTACAAAATATGGTAGCAAAGCAATGGAACTTGCTATAGAAGGAAAATTCAATGTTTTAGTAACATTACAAAATGGAAAATTGGGATATGTAACATTAGAAGAAGTTGTTGGAAATAATAAAGAAATTGGAGCACGTTCAGGAGGAACAGAAAGCACAAATATAAAAAGAGTAACAATGGATGATGATTTAGTAAAAGTAGCAAGAGACTTAGATATATGCCTAGGAGACTAAAAAAGGGGGATAAAATGATAAATTTTAAACAAGAAATTGCAAAAGAAATTGCAGAGGTAACAAACTTAGACAAACAAGAATTAGAAAACTATATAGAAATCCCACCAAATTCAGATTTAGGTGATTATGCTTTTCCATGTTTTAAACTTGCAAAAGATCTAAGAAAAGCACCACCAATGATTGCAAATGAGATAAAAGAAAATATAAAAATAGACGAAAAAATAATAGAGAAAATCGAAGTAGTAGGTGGATATTTAAATATATACATAAACAAACAAACACTTGCAAAAGAGGTATTAGAGGATATTGCAAAAAACAAAGAAAAATATGGTTCATCTAATATTGGAGAAGGAAAAAATGTTGTAATAGATTATTCAGCACCAAATATTGCAAAACCATTTCATATTGGACATTTGCGCTCAACAGTAATAGGAGGAGCTTTATATAAAATATACAATTTCTTAGGATATAACAGTGTAGGAATTAACTTTTTAGGAGATTGGGGACTTCAATTTGGTAAAGTAATGGCAGGAATTAAACTTTGGAAAAACGAATATGACTTTAAAAATGATGAAATGTCCAGTATTTTAAAAACATATATACGTTTTAACAAAGAAGAAAAAGAAAAACCTGAACTTACAGACTTAGCAAGAGCAGAATTTAAAAAATTAGAAGACGGAGACAAAGAAACATATAAATTATGGGAACATATTAGAAAAATAAGTCTAGAAAATTATGAAAAAACATATAAATTATTAAATTCAAAATTTGATTCATACAATGGAGAAGCATATTATAACGATAAAATGGAACCAATTGTAGAAGAATTACGCCAAAAAGGTCTATTAAAAGAGTCACAAGGAGCACAAGTAGTAGACTTAGAAAAATATGATATGCCTCCTTGTATAATAATTACATCAGCAGGAACTACAATATATGCAACAAGGGATTTAGCATCTTTAAAAGATAGGATGAATACATACAATTTTGACAAAGCAATATATGTTGTAGGAAATGAACAATCACTACATTTTAAACAAGTATTTAAAGTGTTTGAATTAATGGGATATGAAGAATATGCAAAGAATTGTGTACATGTTCCATTTGGACTTGTAGTTGATAAAGATGGAGAAAAAATAGGATCAAGAAAAGGAAATTCAGTATTTTTAGAAGATATTTTAAATGAATCAATAGATAAAGTAAAAGAAATAATAAATGAAAAAAATCCAGATTTAGAAGATAAAGAAGAAGTAGCAAGAAAAGTTGGGGTAGGAGCAATTATATTTAACGATTTATCAAACAGCAGAATAAAAGATGAAATATTTGACTGGGATATGCTTCTTAATTTCCAAGGGGAAACAGGACCATATATTCAATATATTTATGTAAGAACAAGAAGTTTACTTAACAAAGCAGGCTATATGCCAAGAATAGAAGAAATAGACTTTTCAAAAATAAATGAAAAAGAAGCACTAGACACATTAAAACTTATATATCAATTTAATGATGTTATTAAAAGTGCTGCAGACAAAAATGAGCCATCAATTTTAGCAAGATATTTAATAGATTTAAGTCAAAGTTTTAGTACATATTATAATGAACATAGAATAATTACAGAAGACAAAGACGTTCAAAATGCACGATTATTCCTAACATATGCTGTTGGAACAGTATTAAAAACAGGAGCAGAGCTATTAGGAATGGAAATGCCAGAACATATGTAGTTTTTATAAAAAATAAATTTAAGGAGGAATGATTATGGATGTAATCGAACTAAAACACCCATTAGTAGAACACAAATTAGCAATTTTGAGAGACAAAAGAACGGGAACAAAAGAATTTAGAGAGATAGTATCAGAACTTGCTACAATGCTTTGCTATGAAGCAATGAAAGATGCAAAAATGGAAGAAGTAGAAATAGAAACTCCAATCCAAAAAATGAAAACAAGAAAAATTAACGAAGATAATTATGCATTTGTTCCAATTTTAAGAGCAGGAACAGGTATGCTAGATGGAATAATCCAAGTAGTGCCAAATGCAAAAATAGGACATATTGGAATGTATAGAGACGAAGAAACATTTAAACCAAATGTATATTTCTTTAAAGTACCAAAAGATATAGCTAAAAGAGAAGTACTAATACTAGATCCAATGCTTGCAACAGGTGGCTCTGGAATGGATGCGATAGAATTGCTAAAAGAAAAAGACGTTAAAAAAATAAAATTCTTATGTATAATAGCTGCACCAGAAGGAATAAAAGCAATCCAAGAAAAGTATCCAGATGTACAAATTTATTGTGCAGCAATAGATGAAAAATTAAATGAACATGCCTACATAATACCAGGACTTGGAGATGCAGGAGATAGAATATTTGGAACAAAATAGATTATACAACAAGAAAGAAGTCATTATTTGTTAATGACTTCTTTTGTTATAAGAAAAATAAATTAATAAACAAAACTTATTATAATTTTCTCAAAAAATATTGCTTTTTTTATCTTAAACAATATATAATATAAACACTAAACTAACACTTTATATTAGGAGGAATACAAAATTGAGAAAATATTTTGGAACAGATGGAATTAGAAGAATAGCAAATACAGAACTTACACCAGAGTTAGTATATAAAGTTGCAAAAGCAGGAGCATATGTTTTATCTAAACATACTGACCATGCACCAACAATTTTAATAGGTAGAGATACTAGGCTTTCTGGAACATTAATAGAAAGCGCGATGACAGCAGGCTTTTTAAGCTATGGAGCGAATGTAAAATTATTAGGAGTTATGCCAACACCTGCGGTGGCATATTTAACAAAAAAATTAAAAGCAGATGCAAGTGTTGTAATATCTGC
>CALYZR010000006.1 GCA_945610215.1 uncultured Clostridium sp.
CTGTCTTTCCTTCTTTTTTTATATCATCCACATTTGGCAAAAATTTATATGTATTTGAATATTCTGGTATTATAACATCAACATTTTTTCCTAACTGTTTTAATCCATTATATAATGCCAAACTACTTCCTATTGCATCTCCATCTGGATTTTCATGTGTTAATATTACTATATTATTAGAATTATTAATTTCTTCTACTATATTATCTAAGGTCATTGTTTTAATCCTCTTTCATTTTATATGTATAGGCACTACGAATAGTAGCCACCATTTAAATTTATATATTATGCCCTTTGGGTACTTTAAGCAGTGCATCTCATAATTAATTTTCATCATTAGGTTTTATATCTTTCATTATATCTTTTAAAATTGTATCAATTTTCTCTCCATATTCCATTGAATCATCTAGTTCAAAAACTAATTCTGGCGTTACTCTTAAGTTTATGCTTTGTGCAATTCTGCTTCTTATAAATCCGGAAGAAGATTTTAAACCAGCTAATGTTTGTTTAACATTTCTAGAGTTTAATATACTAACTTTAACTTTTGCATATCTTAAATCTGGGGAAATTTTTACAGAGGTTACACTAACCATTCCAGTTACATTTGAATTTGTAACTTCATAATTAATTATATTGCTTATTTCCCTTTTTAATTCTTCATTTATTCTATTAAGTCTGTTATTTCCATTTTCCTTTTTCATTATTTCTCCTTTTGGAACGTGTCCTTACAGTTCGTTAAAACGAATCACAATTATTTAACAAATTAATTTATTAAAATCACACTTAGTAAACGAAGCAAATTAGGTATTATGCTAGTTTATAAAAATTAATCAAAAGCGAGTATTGCTAGGCAGACAAGCTAAAAAACCGGAAACGTACAAAGGTACGTTGAGGATTTTTTATGCGCAGTCTAACAACGCAAGACGAAGCTTTTCATTAATTTTTAACTTGTTCCATTATATATGCCTCTATTATGTCTCCTTCTTTAATATCATTAAAGTTTTCTATCTGAATTCCACATTCAAATCCTTTTGCAACTTCTTTTGCATCATCTTTCATTCTCTTTAATGAAATTAGTTTACCGTCATGTATTACAACATTATCTCTTAAAACTCTTACCCCTGCATTTCTTGCAACTTTTCCATTTGTTACATAACATCCTGCAATAGTTCCAACATCAGAAATTTTAAATGTTTGTCTAACTTCTGCATTTCCTATTACAACTTCTTTAAATACTGGATCTAGCATTCCTTTCATAGCTGCTTCTACATCTTCAATTGCATTGTATATTACAGAATATGTCTTTATTTCTACATTTTCTTTGTCTGCCATATCTTTTGCTATTGGCTGTGGTCTTACATTAAATCCTATAATTATTGCATTTGATACATTTGCAAGTGTAACATCACTTTCTGTTATTGCACCAACGTTTGCATGTATTACTTTAACTTTTACTTCATCATTTGACAATTTTTCTAATGATTGTTTTACAGCTTCTACAGAACCTTGAACATCTGCTTTTACTATAATATTTAATTGTTTTAGGTTTCCTTTTTCTATTTGGCTAAATAAATCATCTAATGTAACTCTTGATGATGCTTTTAATGCTTTATCTCTTGCTTGACGTTTTCTTCTTTCCATTAAATGTTTTGCAGTTTTTTCGTCTTTAACCTCATAGAAAGTATCTCCTGCTTCTGGAACATCTGCTAAGCCTGTTATTTCTACTGGTGTTGATGGTCCGGCTTTTTTAACTTTATGACCTTTATCATCTGTCATTGTTCTTATTCTACCTATAACTGAACCTACTAAAATAGTATCACCTATGTCTAATGTACCACGTTGTACAAGCATTGTTGCAACTGGTCCTTTTGCTTTATCTAGCTTTGCTTCTATTACTACACCTTTTGCTTGTTTATTTGGATTTGATTTTAATTCTTTCATATCAGCAACTAAAAGTACCATTTCTAGTAAATTATCTATATTTATTTTTTTCTTTGCAGAGATTGGAACAAAGATTGTATCTCCACCCCATTCTTCTGATACTAAACCATATTCTGCTAATTCCTGTTTTACTTTTTCTGGATTTGCTCCTTCAACATCTATCTTGTTTATTGCTACAATTATTGGAATTCCAGCAGCTTTTGCATGGTCTATTGCTTCAATTGTTTGTGGCATTACACCATCATTTGCAGCAACTACTAATATTGCTATATCTGTTATTTGTGCACCTCTTGCTCTCATTGCAGTAAATGCTTCGTGTCCTGGTGTATCTAAAAATGTAATTTCTCTACCATTTACATCTACTTTATATGCACCAATTGCTTGTGTAATTCCTCCTGCTTCGCCTTCTATTACATTTGTTGATCTTACTGCATCTAGTAACGAAGTTTTACCATGGTCTACGTGTCCCATAACAACAATTACTGGTGGTCTTGGTTTTAAATCTTCTTCTTTATCTTCGCTATCATCAAATAGGATTTCTTCGTCTGTAACAACTTCTTTTTTATGAGCTGTTACTCCAAATTCTCCTGCTATCAAAAATGCTGTATCAAAGTCAATTTCGTTATTTATTGTTGCCATAATTCCATATCCTAGTAATTTTTTTATAATTTCACCACTAGTCTTTTTAAGTTCTGCACTTAAATCTTTTACTGTTATTGTTTCTGGTATTGTTATATCTGTTAAATCAAATATTTTTTGTTTTACTCTGTTTTCCCCTTGTTGTAGCTTTTTCTTGCCTCTTCTTCCTCTTGTTGTTGTTAAATCATAATAATCAAGCATAGAACCTTCATCAAACATATTTGATAATTTATTTTCTTGTTTTAAGTCTTTTAATTTATGACTACTTATTTCTTCAAAATCATTTCTTCTTGACTTAGAAGATTTTTTATTTGTTTTTTCTTCATATCTATTACTTTTTTGTTTATCTATTGCTTTATTAGCATATTCTCTAACATTTTCTTTTTCTACTACGTCAGAAGCCATGATATTTTTTATGTTTTTCTCTATTCCTCTTTCGTCTAATGGTCTTCTTCCTCCAAAATTTCCTTGGTTTCTGTTATTATTAAAAGGTCTTTGTCCATCCCTATTAAATGGTCTATTGTTTTGTCCATCTCTACTAAAAGGTCTTTGTCCATTTTCTCTATTAAATGGTCTTTGATTATCTCTATTAAAATCTCTGTTATTGTTGAAAGTTCGTTGTTGTATTGGTCTTTGATTTGTTCTTTCGCTTTGAGATAGCTCCTTATTTGTTTTTTCTACTTTTACTTCTTCTTTTTTTGCAGGTGATGTAATCTCTTCTTTTTTCTCTGTTTTTTCTACTATTGGTTTTTCAGGTTCTTTTGTTTTACTAGGCTCTTCTTTTTTTCCAAATAATTCACTTACAGTAAGAGGTTTTGTCGGTTTATTTCTATAGACAATATTATAATCTGTTTTTCTTTGTCTTTCTATAAAGCCAACATCTCTATCCCTTTTTGTCTGTTCTTTTTTTGTTTCCTCTTTTTTTGCCATATCAGAATCAGTCATAATTACTTCTCTTCTAATTATAACTGGATTATCTCTTTTTTCTTTTGCTTCTTTTTTTGTATTATTATTTGAAAATTTTGCTTCTATCTTTTTTGCATCATTTTCATCAACACTGCTCATATGTGTTTTTACATCTAATCCTAATTCTTGTGCTTTTTCTAGTACTTCTTTACTATTAACACCCAATTTTTTTGCTATTTCATGTATTTTTATTTTACCCAATAGTATCACCCCCATAAATTTCATTAATGCTTAAATTGTTTTTAATTAGCTTTGTCAATAATTACACCCCTTAATTCATTATAAATTTCTTCACTTATATTTCTTTCTAGTACTTTTTCTAATCTTTTACTTTTTATTACCTTTTCTAAACATTCTATGCTATCACATATATATGCTCCTCTACCAGATAACTTTCCAGTTTTGTCTATTGTAATATTGCCATCTTTTGATGAAACAATTCTAATTAATTCTTTTTTATCTTTTTTAGTATTACACCCCATACACATTCTTTGTACGACTTTTTTCATATTATTCTTCCTCCGAAGTTTCCTCTTTATTTTCTTCTTCGCTTTCTAGTAATGCTCTAAATTGTGATTCACTTTTAATGTCTATTTTCCAATTTGTAAGTCTTGCAGCTAAACGTGCATTTTGTCCTGATTTTCCTATTGCTAAAGATAATTGATCATCTGGAACTATTACTTGTGCAAATTTTTCTTCTTCTTTTACATCTACTGCCATAACTTGTGCTGGCAATAATGCTGCTGATATAAATATTGCTGGATCTTCGTTCCATTCTATAACATCTATTTTTTCTCCATTTAATTCATTTATGATATTTTGAATTCTTATTCCTTTTTGTCCAACACAAGAACCAACTGGGTCAATATTTTCGTTTGTAGAATATACTGCCACTTTACTTCTTGAACCAGGATCTCTTGAAACGCTCTTTATTTCTATTAAACCTTCATATATTTCTGGTATCTCAAATTCAAATAATTTTCTTACAAAATCAGGATGGCTTCTAGAAACTAATACTTGTGGTGTTCCTTTTAGTCCTCTTTCTACACTAACAACATATGCTTTTATTTTGTCATTTACACGATATGTTTCTGTTGGTATTTGATCTTTAACTGGCATTATTCCTTCTAATTTTCCTAAATCTAATACAACTGTTCCACCATCTGCTTTTTGTATAATTCCAGAAACGATTTCTCCTTTTCTGTCATTATATTCTGTATATACCATATTTCTTTCTAGTTCTCTAATTTTTTGTACAATTACTTGTTTTGCAGTTTGTGCAGCTATTCTTCCGAAGTTTCTAGGTATTATTTCTATCTCTACTTCATCATCAATTTTTGCATCTTTATTTTCTTTTTTTGCTTCTTCTAAACTTATTTCTAATTGATCATCAATAACTTCTTCTACAACTTTTTTTATAGCATATACTCTTATATCTCCAGTATTTGCATCCATAGTAACTTTTACATTTTCAGCCGAATCAAAATTTCTTTTATATGCTGTAACTAAAGCTGTTTCCAATGAGCTTAATAAATATTCTTTACTTATTCCTCTTTCTTTCTCTAATTCTTCCATTGCTGTTATCAATTCTTTAGTTTCAATTGATTTCATTCTAATCATCCTTTCTTTTACCAATTATATACTGTTTTTATTTGTGATATATTTTTTCTGTCTATATCTATTTGTTTTTCATTTTGATCAAATATTTCTATTTTTATTTCATCAAATCCTTTAAGTATTCCTTTATATTGTTTTTTCCCCTCGAAAGGTTTAAATAGTTTTATTTGTATTTCATTTCCAATATTATCTTTTAAGTGTTTTTCTTTTTTTAAAACTCTCTCAATTCCTGGTGAAGAAACTTCTAGAAAATATTGTTCTGGTATTATATCTTCTTTATCAAGCAATTCTGTTATATTGTTGCTTACTTTTTCGCAATCATTCAAATCTATTCCTTTTTTTGAATCAATATAAATTCTTAAAAAGTAGTCTTTTGCTTCTTTTACATATTCTACGTCATAAAGTTCATATTCAAGATCCTCTATGTTTTGCTTAATAAGGCTTTCAACCTTTTCTTCTATCTTTGCCAATTTTTTCTCCTTTTCATAATTGAAGAGTGGGATTTGTTCCCACTCTTCTAGTATTTTTTTAATTGCTTTATTATTATATACTTATTTTTTTAAAAAATCAAGTCTTTTCTAGCATTTTTGTTACTTTAATTTTTATTTGTAAACAATTTATATTTCTATCAATTTATAAATATTCAAATATGTATATTTATTTGCTATTTATATAAACTAATATATTATGAATCAAATATTATATACTGGTATTAATAATGAAAAAAGTAATTTTAAAAAAAAATCTAAATCTTTTAAATTTGTATTATGCATTTCTTTATTATTGTTTGTATCTACTATTTCTTATTTTTCTGTCTATTTGTATAATATAAAAAAAGAGGAAAAATTTGCCTCAACTCTAATTAATTCTTTTAACATAGATAGTTTGTATTCAAATAAAGAAAATTATACTGTTGTAAAGTTAAATAATTCAACTAAAGCAAAAGTAATTGGAATTATTAAAATTAATACGATAGGAATTGAATATCCTATACTTTCAGAAACCACTAATGAATTACTGAAAATTGCTCCTTGCAAATTCTTTGGTTCAGAACCTAATAAGGTCGGAAATCTTTGCATTGCTGGACACAATTTTAATGATGAACGTTTCTTTAGTAAACTCTCCTCATTAAAAATTGGAGATGTTATAGAAATATATGCACCAGCAAATGTATGCGTATACTATGAAGTTTATGATATGTATGAAATTGAAAAAAATGATATGAATTGCACATCTCAAGAAACAAATGGTAAGAAAGAAATTACTTTAATTACTTGTAATAATATAAACAAAAAAAGGCTTATAGTAAAAGCCCAAGAAATAAAGCAAAACGCACATTAGAGCTGTTCATAAGAACAGCTCTACAACATTTTTTCTAATTAATTTTATACATTATAATCTCTTATTTTCTTATATGCATATATTGCTGAAATTCCACATACAGCTATTATAAATACTATTGAATAATCAACACCAGCATCTGCATGTTCTGCTGCATTTGATGTACTTGCATTATTATTTGCTTTTAAGTTTGTGTTGTTTACATTTGAATTATTTACATTAGTATTTACATTAGTATTTGCATTTACATTAGCATTTACATTTTCATTTCTTGTTGGTATATTTTGAACATCATTATTTGCATTGCTATTTGCTAAAGTATTAAGTAAAGAACTTGCATCTGATGCGAATACATTTGTTGTTAGTGCTAAAGCTAAAACTGTAACAGCTAATAAACATATTAATATTTCTTTTGTTTTTGACATAATTATTATCTCCTTTAAACATAATTATAGTATTATTATAAATTATTCTCTATTATTTATACTACATTTTTTAGAATATTGCAATAGTTATTTGAAAAAAAATGTCTTTTTTTAGTATTAAACATTAAATTTAAATAAAACGATGTCTCCTTCTTGCATTATATATTCTTTTCCTTCTGATCTAATTAATCCTTTTTCTCTTGCCGCATTCATTGAACCTTCTTTTATTAAATCATCGTAAGAAACTATTTCTGCTTTTATAAACCCTCTTTGTATGTCTGAATGTATTTTTCCTGCTGCAACTGGTGCTTTTGTTCCTTTTTTTATTGTCCATGCTCTTACTTCTGGTTCTCCTGCTGTTAGAAAACTCATTAAGCCTAACACATCATAACTAGCTTTCACTTATAACTCTATCTAGTCCAGATTCTTTTAGTCCCAAAGCTTCTAACATCTCTTTTTTGTCAGTTTCTTCTAAACTTGTTAATTCTTCTTCAATTTTTGCACAAAGTGGAATTGCTATACTATTCTCATTTTTTACATATTCTCTTACTTTTTTTACATTTTCGTCATTTTCTGCATCTGCTAATTGCTCTTCTGATACATTGCAAATATACAAAATTGGTTTTGCTGTAAGAAGCATCATGTCTTTTAATATTTCTTTTTCGTCATCATTAAGTTCTAATGTTCTTGCAGGTTTCTCTTCTTCCAAATGTTTTTTTATTTTTTCTAAACAATCAATTTCTTCTTGATATTTTTTATCTGCTTTTAACATTTTTTTAGATTTATCTAATCTTTTTTCTACAGTTTCTATATCTGCCAATATTAATTCTAAATTAATTGTTTCTATATCTCTTATTGGATTTATACTTCCATCTACGTGTACAATATTAGGGTCTTCAAAGCATCTTACCACTTGTGCTATTGCATCTACTTCTCTTATATGTGATAAAAATTTGTTTCCTAGTCCTTCTCCCTTGCTTGCACCTTTTACAAGTCCTGCAATATCCACAAATTCCACAATTGCATGAGTTATTTTTTGTGTATTATACATCTTTCCTAAAACTTCTAACCTTTCATCTGGTACAGGTACCACCCCTACATTGGGCTCTATTGTACAAAATGGATAGTTCGCGCATTCTGCTCCCGCATTTGTTATGCTGTTAAACATTGTACTTTTCCCTACATTTGGTAATCCTACTATTCCTATTTTCATTCTAATCCCTCTTTGCTTTTTGATTTTTTATTTTTTTTATGATATAATATTTTTTAATCCTATATTGAAAGGAGTTGTTATTATGCCGGTTTATTCAGATTTGCAGTATCGCTTAACACCTGTTTGGTGTAAACCAGAAATCTTCTGGAAATCATCTAAAGCAGTAAACGATTCTGCAAAACAACTGCCGAACTTTTTAGGTTCAGCAAGCAAGCCTAGCAAATAACAATAAAAGGAGTGTATATTAGTTCTGATAATTTAGGACTAATATACTCTTCTTTTTTTATGGAGCTTCCAGCCGGAATTGAACCGGCGACCTCTTGCTTACCACGCAAGTGCTCTACCTACTGAGCTATAGAAGCATATAAGATGAGGATTATTCTTCCTCATCTACTATATTTCTAATTGCTTTTTTTCTAATTCTTTGTATCGCATTATCAACTGATTTTACTTGAGTATCAAGCTTTTGGGCAATCGTTACATAACTTTCTCCTTTTACAAATCTACTCAAAACTTGCTTTTCAAAGCCACTTAAATGCTCATCTATTTTTGTTCCTACTTTTTTATAATATTCTTTTTTTGTTATAGTATCCAATGGGTCTTCAACTGTTTTAGAATTGAAGCACTCTATTAATGAAGTATCATCATCATTTTCATATACTGAAGTATTTAATGATAAAGAAGAATTTAATGGTATATGTTTTTGCCTGTTTGAAGTTTTTATTGCAGTAATTAATTGTCTTTCTATACACAAATTTGCAAATGATTTAAAAGAATTTTGTTTGTCTTTTTCAAAATTTTTTACAGCTTTATAAAGCCCTATCATTGCTTCTTGTACTATATCCTCTTTTTCTGCACCAACAATAAAATACTTACTTACTTTCATATTAACAAGATTCTTATATCTTTCAAATAAGTATTCTAATGCTTTGTCATTTCCTTCTTTTGCAAAAGTTACTAATTGTTCATCTGTTTTATTATTTAAATCGTCATCAAATGAATACGCTAATTTACATTGTGCCATTTGTTTTACTTTTGCCTCCATCATCAATTGAATTTGACCTTATTATATTAGCTAAACGTAGCAAAGTCAATAGTTTCAAAACATTTTTATTTTTTATTATATTCTTTTATCGCAATTTCTATATCTTCTTTATTTTTTATTGGCATAAATTCATCTTTTTCTATTCTTAAAACTAACATATCATTGAAATATGAAAAAGCATCAAATATAAACTTTTCGAACTTGAAGCTATCTTGTATTGTACTCTCTCCATTTTGATTTAATGCATTAGTTTTTCTAAACACTCTATGATATGGTAAGTCTTTTTCTACAACTTTCTTTACTGCTTTTAATGTCATAAGATGTGCAAGTACATTGCAGTCTCTATATAAATATCTTCCATCTCTTGCTTTTTCTTCTGATAATTCTTTTGAAATATTATTGTAGTCTAATATATATGGTTTGTTCTTTCTATTACAAAAAACTGCTGACTTCTCTAGTGTACTTTCTTTAAAAATAGATTTCGAAGCTATTTCATACTTTTTGTAAGCCATCATTCCTAAAAAAATTAAATCAATTGGTTTTGCTAAAATATTATCTATTCCCATAAATGATATATATTCTATGTTTTCTTTTTCTAATATTTCTATAATATTATTCTTACTTAAAGCTGTAAAAACATCTCCATTTCCATTTGCAGCTTTCTTTATTTTGCATTTTTCTTCTAATAAAATTTTTCCGTTTAAGTCTAATACAGGTATTTCGTCTTGTGTAAAAAATATTATTTTATTTTTAGGATAGCCAAAATAATTATTGTTTTTAAAAAATTCTTGAGTTTGAAAATTGTTTTCTTTACTGGTCATTATAAGCCATAGAATTTCTATATTATATTGTTTGTTTGCTTCAATCAATTTTTCACAGTTAATTTCAAAAAGACTTTTTAAAGTTCCATCTATATTTAATTTAAAAGTCCCCTTAGGTCCATTTACTCCTAATCTACTTCCTTGTCCTCCAGCCATTGTAAGAACACATAATTTATTCTTCTTTAAAATTTCATTTGCTAACTTTAAATATTCTTCTGTTTCTTTTTGATTTAATTCTTTTTTTATATAATATTTAATTGGTGTAATTTCTTTTAAATCAATAGAATCGTCTTTCTTTGAATTTATATATAAATTATTCATCTGTTCAAAATTTGTGTTTTCTATTTCTTTTTCAAGACTACTTTGCTGACTTTTGCTTAGCTGATTATAAAATCTTAAAAGTTGTTCTTGAGCATATTCTTTTAAAATATTCATAGGAAGCTCCTTATGCTTGAATTTTATATTCTATTTCTTCCATAAAAGGATGTATTTCTTTTACTGCCTTTAATGTTATAATTTGAGTTTTTGGATGAGGTCCTTTACCACTAAAATTAACTATTTCTCTTGAATAACAATTTTTAGTAAGTTTACTAAGCAAATATCTTGTGCCCATATATGTGTAATATATTTGGTAGCCATCGTTTAAGTCTTTCCATAGTTGTTCAAAACTGTAATCTTTATTCATTCTGTTCTCCTTTATTTTATCATCTCTTCAAATTCTTGCTCTGTTATTATTTTTACTCCTAGTGATTCTGCTTTTGTTAGCTTGCTTCCAGCCTCTTCTCCTGCTAAAACATAATCTGTTTTTTTAGATACAGAACTTGAAGTTTTACCTCCAAAGCTTTCTATAATATTACTTGCTTCTTCACGAGTATAGTTCTCTAGTGAACCTGTTAATACAAAAGTTTTTCCTTCAAATCTATTGTCAATGTTTTCTTCCTTTTTTAATTCCATATTGACATTTGCTTTTTCTAGCTTGTTTAATAAGTCTTTTGTTTGGTCTTGCTTAAAAAACTCATAGATACTTTTTGCTGTAATTTCTCCTACATCGTCTGTCATTATTAGTTCTTCTAATGTTGCATTTTTTAAATTATTCATTGATTCAAATCTTCTTGCAAGTGTTTTTGCAGATTTTGTTCCAATATGTCTTATTCCAATAGCACAAATTAGTCTATCTAAATCATTATTTTTACTTTGTTCTATTGCGTCTATTAAATTTTGAGCAAATTTTTTTCCATCTTTTTTTAAGCTTTCTATATCTTCTTGCCTTAAATAATATATATCTGCTATTGTTTCTATTAATTTATTGTTATATAGTTGCTCTACTATTTTTTCTCCTAATCCTTCTATATTCATTCCTTCTTTTGAAGCAAAATGAATAATGTTCCTTAGATTTTGAGCTTTACATTCAACACCTATACATCTAATCGCAGACTCTCCTTCTTCTCTTACTGCTTCTGCTCCACAAACAGGACAAGTTTTTGGCATTTCGAATTTTTTTTCTTCACCTGTTCTTTTTTCTACTAAAGCTTTTA
>CALYZR010000007.1 GCA_945610215.1 uncultured Clostridium sp.
CAAGGTGATAAGGAAAAAGTTTTAGATGTAAGTTCTGCTCCTAATAATGTAACTAATAATACTATAAATAAAATAGAAATAGTAGAAGGAAAATATCCTACACAAAGTAATGAAATAGTATTAGATAATAAATTAAGGACAGATTATAAAATAGGAGATACAATAGATTTTATAGATGTAGAAAATCAAAATTTAGATGACGTATTTAAAGTGAAATCATATACAGTAGTGGGATTTGCAAATAGCCCTTTGTATGTAGCATCATCAAGAGGAAGCACAAAACTTGTAGATGGAACTGTATCAGGATTTGCAATAGTCTTAGAAGATGCCTTTTCTATGGAAGAATATACAAATATATATGCTAAAGTAACAACAGATAATAAAAACAGAACTTCTGATGAATATATTGAAGAAATAGAAAAAATTCAAGATGAAGTAGAGAAAAAAACAAACGAGCTAGCAGATACAAAGTATCAAAATTTGTATGAGGAAGCAAATAATAAAATTTTTGATGCTAAAAAAGAAGTTCAAGATGCAAAAGATGAGCTAGTAAGTGCAGAACAGGAAATTGCAAATGCAAAGGTAAAATTAGAGAATTCAGAAAAAGAATTAGCTACACAAAAACAAAACTTCAATAGTAAAATAAAAGAGTATGAAAATAAAATTAATAATGCTAAAACCACATTAGATTCAACAAAAATGATGTTAGATCAGAAACAAAAAGAGCTAGAAGATGGAGAAGAAAAACTAAAAGAAGAAGAACAAAGATTATTATTAGCAGAGCAAAATGCATTAAATGGAACAGGTTTAACAGATTTAAATAGTTATTTAGATTACTTAAAAAGTATATCTGCGCCAGAAGAAGTCATTGCTAGTATACAAGCATTAATACAAGGAAAAGAAAAAATTGAAGAAGAAAAAAATACTCTTCAAGTATATAAAAAAGAATTAAATAACGGTTTAGAAGAATACAATAAAGGGCTAGAAAGCCTTGAAAGTCAAAAACAAGAGTTAAAAAATACTAAAAAAAATACACAGGAAAAATTTAATTTAGCTCAAACTAAGATAGATAATGGATGGAAAGAAATCAAGGAAAATGAGAATAAATTTGAAGACAAAAAAGAGGAAGCATATCAAAAAATAGCAGATGCAGAAGAAGAAATAAAAGATGCAGAAAAAGAGCTAGAAGACCTAAAAGTAAAAATATATGTGCTTAATTTAGAAACTAACGAAGGATATGCATCATATAAATCAGATTCAAATAGTGTAGCAACAATAGGAAAGGTGTTCCCAATAATATTCTTTTTAGTTGCGGCACTAGTTTCACTAACAGCAATGACAAGGATGGTAGAAGAAGATAGAGGAATAATTGGAACATACAAATCACTAGGATATAGCAGACCTAAAATAGCATTAAAATATTTGACATATTCAGTTACTGCAACTTTACTTGGAATCATATTAGGTGCAATTATTGGATCATATACATTACCATGGGTAATTTCTGAGGCTTATAAAATTTTATATCATACAATGCCAACAGTAATAATGGAAATAAATATGAAATATACATTAATTGCAGGAATTGCAGCATTTGCATCAACTACAATTGCAACAATGTTTGCATGTTATAGAATGCTAAGAGCAACACCAGCAAAACTTATGAGACCAAAATCTCCAAAAGAGGGAAAAAAGATTTTACTAGAAAGAATACCATTTATATGGAAACACCTTACTTTTATACAAAAAATTACAGCGAGAAATGTATTTAGATATAAAAAACGTTTATTTATGACTATAATAGGAATTGCTGGTTGTACAGCACTAATATTTACTGGATTCGGATTAAGAAATTCAATAAGAGCAATAGTAAATAAACAATATGGTGAAATAAGAAAATATGATTTTGAAATAACGCTAAAAAACGAATTAACAGAAGAACAAAAACAAGAATTAAATAAATATATAGAAAGCAATGGAAACAATTCTAAATACACATATTTAAGACAGCAAACAAATGATGTTATAGCAAATGGAGAGGAACAAAATGTTTATATAATTGGAGTAGACAATCAAGACGAACTAATAGATTTTGTCACAATGCAAGATAGAAAAACAAAAGAAGAAGTTGGAATACAAGAAGGTGGAGTTGTAATAACAGAAAAACTATCAAAATTGTTAAATGTAGGAATAGGTGATACGATAGAAATAAAAATAGATGATGAAAAATTTAAAGACGTAAAGGTTACAGGAATAATAGAAAACTACATTTATCACTATATCTATATGGATAAAGAATTATATGAAGAAATATTTGAAGAAGAAATTAAAGATAATCAAATATACTTAGATATAGAAGAAGAATTAAATAAAGAGACAGAAGAAGAGATTTCTAAATATTTACTTACAAACGAAAATATAGCAAAAGTGTTAAGAATTAGCAGTATTAGTGAAAGTTTTAGTGATATGATTAAGAGCTTGGATGCAGTTGTAATTGTATTAATAACATGCGCTGCAATGCTTGCTTTTGTTGTGCTATATAATTTAAATAGTATAAATATAGAAGAAAGAAAAAGAGAACTTGCTACAATTAAATTATTAGGATTTTATAACAATGAGTTATCTAGTTATGTATTCAGAGAAAATATAATACTTACAATTATTGGTGGACTTTTAGGATTAGTGTTGGGAGTTTATTTACTAACATTTATAATATCAACAGCAGAAATGGATATTGTAATGTTTGGCAGAGAACGAGCCTTTTCAAGTTATTTCTTTGCTTTTGTATTAACAATTGTATTTGCATTTCTAATAAATTTAATAATGAATAAAGAATTAAGAAAAATAAATATGATAGAAAGTTTAAAAAGTGTAGAGTAAAAAACATTAACATGAAAAATTAACAATTATAGGGCACATATTTGTGCCCTATAACATTTAAATTAACAAAAATTATAAAATTCATCATAATAATCATTATAACTATGATGATAGATATATGAAGCAAAAACACCTGAACTCATAACTAATACAAAAATAATGCAAATTAATTTACTTGTTCTATTTTAATGTTATTATTATTGTCTGTTGGTTCTAGACTAGAGAATGAATTAGCTAAATAACCAGCAACAAAACCAAGTAGAAATACTACTATAATTATTACTGTATATTTTATACTTTCCTGTTTTTGATATATTTCTTTATCATATACTTTCATATAAGAACCTCCTTACAATAATATAAAACATTATATATGATTAAAATTAATAATGCAAGAATATATTTACAAATATAATAAAAAGATGTATTATACAATTTATAAAGGAGTTTTTATATGAAAAAGTTAAGAGGATTAATTTACTATATTTTATTTATTATATATGAAGAATTAGTGTTTTCTTGCATTATATTCAAAGCATTTCCTACAAGTTTTGGACTTATAATATTATTCTCAATACCAATTGCAATAGTTTTAAATTTAATAACAAGTATATTCAAACCGAAAGTAAATAAAATTCTAACATATATAATAACTATTGCATTAATAATAATATTCGGAGCACAAATTGTTTATTACAGTATGTATGAAGCAATAATATCATTTTTTTCAATGATGCATGGTGGGCAAGTAGCAGAATTTATGGAAGTAATATTTGATATGATTTTGAGGAATTGGTATGGAATATTATTATTTATAATACCACTTATTATATTAATTATATTATCCAAAAAGAAAATATTATTATTTGAAAGAGATTCTTTAAAGCAGATAGCAGTTAAAGCAACAAGCATGGTTTTAATACAATTAATTGCATTATCATGTGTAAATTTTATAAATACTGATGATATGTATTCAAATAAAAATCTATATTACAATATACATGTACCAAAAGTAACAGCAAATAGAATGGGACTTTTAACAACAATGAGATTAGACTTACAAAGATTTATATTTGGATTTGAGGAGAAACTAACATTAGAAACAAGCATAGATCCAAAAGAAGAGGAAGAAGAGGGCTATAATATAACATATATAGATTTTGACAGTCTAATAAAAAACGAACAGGACGAAACAATAAAAAGTATGCATGAATATTTTTCATCACAAGAAGCAAGCAAAAAAAATAAGTATACAGGAATGTTTAAAGGTAAGAACTTAATAGTTCTTGTAGGAGAATCTTTTAGTTCATTAGCAATAAGAGAGGATTTAACACCAAATTTATATAAATTATATAAAGAAGGATTCCAATTTGATAATTTTTATACACCAATATTTCCAGTAAGTACAGCAGATGGTGAGTATATTACAGATACATCTTTAATACCAAAAGAAGGTGTATGGAGTTTCTTAAAAGTAGCAGGAAACTATATGCCATATTCATATGCTAATGTATTTGAAAAACAAGGATATTCATCAAATGCATATCATAATCATACTGCAACATATTATGAAAGAGACAAATATATAGAAACAATGGGATATGATTCATATTTAGCAGTAGGAACAGGATTAGAAAAAAGAATGGATACTTCTAGGTGGCCCAATAGTGATTATGAAATGATAAAAACTACAATAGATGATTATATAAATGACGAAAAATTTTTAGCATATTATATGACAGTAAGTGGACATTTAAATTATACAAAAAGTGGAAATGAAATGGTATACAGAAACTGGGAACAAGTAGAAAATTTACCATATTCACACAAAGCAAAAAGTTATTTAGCAGCAAATATAGAATTAGATAAAGCAGTAGGAGAATTGCTAAACAGATTAGAACAAGCAGGTAAACTAGAAGATACAGTTATAGTAATTAGTGGGGATCACTATCCATATGGATTAACATTAGACGAAATAAACGAATTATCAACATATGAAAGAGATGATAAATTCGAAAAGTTTAGAATGCCATTTTTAATATGGAGTGGAAGCATGGAGAAACCAATAAAAATAGACAAAATAGGTTCAAGTTTAGATGTATTACCAACAGTATTAAACCTATTTGGAGTAGAATTCGATTCAAGACTATTAATAGGAAGAGATATTTTATCGGATTCATCACCATTAGTAATATTTTCAGACAGAAGTTTTATAACAGAGAAAGGAAGATACAATGCAGTAACAGGAGAATTTATACCAAACGAAGGAACAGAAGAAGAAGACGGGTATGTAGATAAAATTAATACGATAATATATAAAAAATATCAAATGTCCAGATTGATTTTGGAAAATGACTATTATAGAAAAATATTTGAATAAAATATGAGGGAAAAAGGGGTCTGTCCCCTTTTTCCCTATTCAAAAAAGTCGTGTTTATTTTGTTTATCTAATTTAACATATACACTTAAATTGTTTTGATTGTCACATGTTGCAAGAAATACATTTTTTATATCTGCTATTCCTTGCTTTTTTAGATTTTTTTCTAGCCAGTTTAGATTATTGCCTGTTTTTTCTAAGTTTTCTTTTAATAAAATTCCATCCAAAATAACATTAATAGTAATATTTTCCTGCTTTGGATTAAGATTTAGATCTTCAGGAGTTGATGGTCTTTTTAGACTTTTTGGAAGAAAACTAATTTTGCCATTTGGTTCTAATATTGCTGTTTGAATGTCACTTAAATTAAAATATCCATTTATTCTGCATTCCATTAAAAATTCATTTAAATCTAATTTTGAGGATTTAAAATTTTCTCTATATAACTTTCCATTATCTAATAAAATTTTTGTCTTACCAGTAAAAAATCTTCTAATATGAAGATTTTTACATGTGATATATGAAATGAAAAATGTTGTAAAACCATATATAAGCATTGCTACAACAGGCTCCATAAAATTATTTTCTAGAGAAGTAGACATTTCTGCTGCAATAGAACCAATTGTAATGCTAACAATATAGTCAAACATTGTTAATTGAGACATTTCTCTATTTCCCATTAACTTTGTAAGTAAAAATAATATAAGCAACGAACCAAAAGATAATCCTATAATTTTTAAAATACTCATAATCTCACCTAAATATATTTTGGCAAAATTGTGAAAATTTATACATAATAGATAGAATTGAAAAAATAGGATAATTGTAATATAATAAAATACATAGAATTATTTATATAATATAAAAAGGAAGAATTAATATGAAATCAAAATATGCAGATTTAAAAGAAGAAATAGACTTAGGAAAAATAAAAGAGGCTGCAAATTCAATAAAAAATGGAGAACTAGTTTTATTCCCAACAGAAACTGTTTATGGAATAGGAGCAAATGCACTAGACGAAAATGCAGTAAGCAAAATATTTAAAGCAAAAGGTAGAGCAGGGGACAATCCGCTAATTGTACATATATCAAACTTGAAGATGCTAGAAAGTCTTGTACAAAATATTGGAGAAACAGAAAAAAAACTAATGGAGAATTTTTGGCCAGGACCTTTAACAATAATATTAAATAAAAAGGAATGTATTCCATATAATGTAACAGCAGGTCTAGAAACAGTAGGAATAAGATTTCCGAGCAATAAGATAGCACAAGAATTAATAGAATTTTCCAATTTACCTATTGCGGCACCAAGTGCAAATATATCGGGCAAACCTAGTGGAACAAAAATAGAAGACATAATAGGAGAATTAGATGGAAAAGTTGATTATATATTAGATGCAGGTATAACAGATATTGGAGTAGAATCAACGGTAATAAGAGTAATAAATAATATTGTTCATATACTAAGACCAGGGAAAATAACAAAAGAAGATATAGAAAATTTAGGAATAAAAGTAGAAGTAGAAAAGCAAATAATGGAGGAATGCAAACCAGACGAAAAAGTAATGTCACCAGGAATGAAATATAGGCATTATGCTCCAAATACAAAATGTTTACTTGTATATAGCAATGACAACGAAAAACTTGTAAACAAAATAAATGAAGAAATAGAATTAGAAAAGAATATATTGGTTTTAGGAAGAAGAAGCAATTTAGAAAAATACAAAACAGAAAACAAATTAGACATGGGAGAAACGTTAGAAGAAATAAGTCAAAACATTTTTACACTTTTAAGAAAAGTAGATTCATACAATGTAGGTTTAGTAATTATAGAAGGTGTAGAGAAAAAAGGTTTAGGACTTGCAATAATGAACAGGTTAATTAGAGCATGCGAGCATAATTATATAGAAATTTATTAGCCAACTACAATTTGTATAAAAAATAGCTTAGATTTAATGATTTAAGCTATTTTTTGTTCAAAATACTTGACTTTTGCTTTAAAATAGTGTAAAGTAGAATAGCATTACGTTTTTTGAACGAAAAATGCAAATGTACTAATGAAAAGTGGGAAATATAAGTATCCCTAATTAAAAGTAAAAGGAAATAGTAATATGGAAAAGAATGTTCAGATAAGCATGCTTTGCGAAATTTATGGAAAGCTATTAACTAAAAAACAATTATCAATTTTACAGGATTACTATGACAAAGACTTATCTCTATCTGAAATAGCGCAAAATCAAAATATTACAAGACAGGCAGTTAGAGATATAATAAAAAAGGGGGAAAATAAACTTTTCGAAATTGAAGAAAAGCTTGGAATTATGAAAAAAACATTTAAACAAGAAGAAAAAATAGCAATTATATTATCAGAGCTTACAAAAATTCAAAAAAGAAGTACAGACAAACAAGTTGCAGAAATTTTAACACATGTTAAAAAAGAACTAAACTGTTTAGTTTAGTACAAAGGAGAGTGAGTTTATGGCATTTGAAGGATTATCTTCAAGACTGCAAGCAATTACAAGAAAACTTGGTGGTAAAGCTAGAATTACTGAAAGTGATTTAAAAGAAGTTATGCGTGAGGTAAAACTCGCTCTTTTAGAAGCAGACGTTAACTACAAAATAGTAAAAGAGTTTGTTTCAAGTGTGGAACAAAAAGCTTTAGGCCAAGATGTTTTAAAATCTTTAACGCCAGGACAACAAGTTATTAAAATCGTAAGAGATGAAATGACAGAGCTTTTAGGAGGAACATTGAGTAAAATTAATTTTACACCAAATCCTCCAACAATAATAATGCTAGTAGGACTTCAAGGTTCACGGAAAAACAACAACAGCAGGAAAACTTGCAAATCTTTTAAGAAAACAAGGTAAAAAACCATTACTTGTTGCATGCGATGTATATAGACCAGCAGCTATAAAACAATTACAAGTAGTTGGAAACCAATTAAATATACCGGTTTTTGCAAACGAAAATACAAAAGATGTAGTTTTAATTGCAAAACAGGCCTTAAGTATGGCAATGTCAAAATTAGATGACGTAGTTATATTAGATACAGCAGGAAGACTTCATATTGATGAAGAACTTATGCAAGAGTTAAAAAACATTAAATCAAATGTAAAGCCACACGAAATACTATTAGTAGTAGATTCTATGACAGGTCAAGATGCAGTAAATGTAGCACAAAGCTTTAACGAAAATCTTGGAATAGATGGAGTTATACTTACAAAATTAGATGGCGATACTCGTGGTGGTGCAGCACTTTCAGTTAAAAAAGTTACAGGAAGACCAATAAAATTTGCAGCAACAGGAGAAAAACTTAGCGATATAGAGGAATTTCACCCAGACAGAATGACATCTAGAATACTTGGAATGGGGGATATGCTTTCTGTAATAGAAAAAGCAGAAGAAGCATTTGATTTAGAAGAAGCAGAAAAATTAGAGAAAAAATTAAAAAAGCAAGAATTTGACTTAGATGACTATTTAACTCAACTAAGGCAAATGAAAAAAATGGGTTCATTCTCATCAATTTTAAAAATGATTCCAGGCATGAACAAGTTTGGAGATATAAAAGTTGATGACAAAGAATTTGTAAAAATAGAAGCAATAATATGTTCAATGACTAAAAAAGAAAAACAAAACACAAAATTATTAAATGCAAGTAGAAGACAAAGAATAGCAAAACGGCAGTGGAACTACTGTGCAGGACATAAACAAATTTATAAATTCATACGAAATGACTAGAAAATTAATGAAAAAAATGCAAAACAATAAAAGTGGAATGAAAAACATGATGAAAAATTTAGATGCAAATTCATTAAAAGGTATGAAATTTTAATATAGATATTAATTTTTTAAATTTAATATATAACTAAAAAGAAGGAGGAAAAAAATATGGTAAAAATAAGACTACAAAGGGCAGGTAAGAAAAAAGCACCATTTTATCACATAGTTGTTGCTGATTCTAAATCACCAAGAGATGGAAAAATAATTGAACAAATAGGAACATATAACCCAATGACAGAACCATCTGAATTAGTATTAGACAAAGAAAAGGTAGAACAATGGATAAAAAACGGTGCAAAACCAACAGATACAGTAAAACGTTTAATAGAAAAGGAGGCAAAATAATATGAAAGAAACACTAGAATTAATAATAAACAGCTTAGTAAATGATAAAGAAGCAGTTTCTATTAATGAAATAGATGGAGAAAAATCTGTTATATTTGAAGTAAAGGTAGCTGAAAGTGATATGGGAAAAGTAATTGGTAAAGAAGGAAGAATAGCAAAAGCTATAAGAACAATTATGAAATCACTAGCTGCAAAAGAAGAAAAAAGAATTACAATAGAATTTATTGATTAAGGTATAAAAATATGGAAGAATATTTTGAAATTGGTCAAATAGTTAATACATCTGGATTAAAAGGAGTTTTAAAAATAAAACCATTTACAGATGATATTAAGAAATTTAGTAATTTAAAAACAATATATATAAAAACAAAAAATGGTTTAGTAGAATTCAAAACTGAGCAAGTAAGATATGTAAAAAATATGGTAATGCTTAAACTAGCTGGGATAGACACAGTAGAAGAAGCAGAGAAATATAGAAATTTATATATTAGAATTCTAAGGGACGAAGAAGAAAAGTTAGAAGAAGGTTCCTACTATGTTGTAGATATTCTTGGATGTAAAGTAAATACTGATATAAACCAAGAATTAGGCACAGTAGTAGATATTTTTCAAACTGGAAGTAATGATGTATATGTTGTAAAAGATGAACAAGGAAAACAAATTTTATTACCAGCAATTAAAGATGTAATAAAAAATGTGGATGTAAAAAATAAAATTATAACTGTTCATTTATTAGAAGGTTTAGTATGAAAATTGATATACTTACACTTTTCCCAGAAATGTTTGAACCGTTAAAACAAAGCATTTTAGGAAGAGCAATAGAAAATAATTTAATAGAAATAAATTTAATTAACATTAGAGATTTTTCTAAAGATAAGCACAAAAAAGTTGATGATACACCATATGGCGGAGGAGCAGGAATGGTAATTAGAGCAGATGTTGTTTATGACGCATTTAAATCTCTAAAAAATCAAAATGCTAAGACTATATATTTGTCACCACAAGGAAGTACGTTAAACCAAAGTAAGGTGCAAGAATTATCAAACGAAAGTCATTTAATACTTTTATGTGGACACTATGAAGGAATAGATCAAAGAGTATTAGACGAAATAGTTGATGAAGAAATATCAATTGGAGATTATGTTTTAACAGGGGGAGAAATACCAGCAATGGTATTAGTAGATGCTGTTAGTAGATATGTAGATGGAGTTATAAGCAAAGGATCAATAGAAGAAGAATCTTTTTCAAATGGTTTGCTTGAATATCCACAATATACGAGACCAGAAATATTTTTAGATAAACAAATACCAGAGGTTTTAAAATCTCGGAAATCATAAAGAAATTGAAAAATGGCGTAAACAAAAAGCCATAGAAATAACAAAACAAAAAAGACCAGATTTATTAGGAAAGGAGATTATATAATGGACATAATTAAGTCAATCGAACATGAACAAATGAAAAATAAAATCCCTTACTTAAAAGTAGGAGATACAGTAAAAGTTCATGTAAGAGTTAAAGAAGGAAACAGAGAAAGAATACAAGTTTTCGAAGGAATAGTAATTAAAAAACAAGGTGGAGGAGTAAATGAAACATTTACAGTAAGAAGAATTTCTTATGGAGTAGGTGTAGAAAAAACATTCTTAATTCATTCACCAGCAGTAGAAAAAGTAGAAGTTATAAGAGTAGGTAAAGTAAGAAGAGCAAAATTATTCTATTTAAGAGATAGATTAGGTAAAGCTGCTAAGACAAAAGAAAAAGTAGGAGCAAGAATTGAAACTAAAGAGCTTACTATAAAAGAAGAATTAGTAGAAGAACCTGCAGAAGAAGTTAAAGAAGAAGCTATTCCAGAAGAAGCACCAGAAGCTGT
>CALYZR010000008.1 GCA_945610215.1 uncultured Clostridium sp.
AGAAAAATGAAAGTAGTGCTATGTGCTCCAACTGGAAGAGCAGCAAAAAGAATGCAAGAACAAACAGGAAAAGAAGCAACAACAATACATAGACTATTAGAAATAAGAAAATTAGATGATGAAAACTTTATAAATTTAGACTATCCAATTACACCAATAGATGCTGATGTAGTAATAATAGACGAAATGTCTATGGTAGATATGTTTTTAATGAACCACATATTAAAAGCAATATATTTAGGAACAAAATTGATTTTAGTTGGAGATATTGACCAATTACCATCAGTAGGACCAGGAAATGTTTTACAAGATATAATAGAATCAAATAGTATTACAACAATAGAATTAAATAAAATTTTTAGACAAGCTGCAAAGAGCAAAATAATAACAAATGCTCATAGAGTAAATAATGGAGAAACATTTATTGGATTAGAAGAAAAAGATAAACTAGATGATTTCTTTTATATAAATGAAACATCACAGGAAAAGATGTTACAAGATGTGTTATCACTTTGCACAGGAAGATTAAAAAAATATGGAAATTATGATTTCTTTAAAAATATTCAAGTTTTAACACCAACTAAAAAAGGTATGCTTGGGACAAGAGAATTAAATAAACAATTGCAAAACGTGTTAAATCCAAAAGCTAATATAGAGAAGCAAAACGGAGATAGAGTTTTTAGAATTGGCGATAGAGTAATGCAAGTAAAAAACAATTATGATATTTATTGGGAAAGAAAAACAAACGAATTGCTAGAAGCAGGTAGTGGAATATTTAATGGAGAACTAGGAATAATTACAGGAATAGATGATGTAAATAAGCAGTTAGAAGTATGCTTTGATGACGAAAAAACTGTATGGTATGATTATACAAATTTAGATGAATTAGAACACAGCTATAGCATAACAATACATAAATCGCAACGGAAGTGAATTCGATGTTGTAATAATGTGTGTACCACAATCAGCTACGATGCTACTTACAAGAAATTTGTTATACACAGGGATAACAAGAGCAAAAAAACTTTTAATAGTAATTAGTAATAAAAATATAATAGAATTTATGATACAAAATACAGACATAAAAAAGAGAAACACAGGACTTAAATATAAATTAAGCAAATTGTAATTTGAAAAAGAAGTGCAAAGTGAGATGTGTGTGGTAGGAAAAGGAGAATTTAATGGTGGATTTGCAAAAAAATGTTAAATACATAAAAGGTGTTGGACCTGCAAGAGCAGACCTTTTAAATAGTATTGGCATATTTGATTTATATGACTTAATTACATATTTTCCAAGAGATTATGAAGATAGAGGAAAAGAAAAAAATATTGCAGATTTAGAAGATGGAGAAGAGGCTTTAATAAAGGCAATATGTGTTTCTAATATTATGGAAAAAAGAATAAGAAAAAACATGGTAATATATAAATTAACTGTAAGAGATGAAACAGGGCTTTGCCAAATAACATGGTTTAATCAAAGATACTTAAAAAACAAATTTAAACTTCGGAGAAACCTATAATTTTTTTGGAAAAGTACAAAAAAGAATTGGATTTGTAGAAATGAATTCTCCAGTATTTGAAGAAGAAAATAAAAATAAAAATACAGGAAAAATAATACCAATATATCCACTTACATATAATTTATCTCAAAATGTCATAAGGCAAATAATAGAAAACGGATTAAAAGAAGTAAATAATGGTTTAGAAGAAACCCTACCTAAATATTTAATAGAAGAATACAATTTAGATGGTATAAATAAAGCTATAAATGATATACATTTTCCAAAAAACTTTGGAGAATATAATAAAGCTCGAAAAAGACTTGTATTTGAAGAATTACTTATTATGCAACTTGCACTTTTAAATTTAAGAACCCAATATACTGTAAATTCAAAAGGAATAGAATTTAATAAAGATATTAAGATGCAAGACGCAATAGAAAAACTTCCATTTAAAATTACAAAGGCACAATCAAAAGTATTGGAAGAAATAGATAAAGACATGGAAAGCTCAAAGCCAATGAACAGGCTACTTCAAGGAGATGTTGGATCTCGGAAAAACAGCAGTATCAATAGTTGCAGCATATAAAGCAGTAAAATCAGGTTATCAAGTAGCAGTAATGGCACCAACTGCAATTTTAAGTAGGCAACACTTAAAAAGCTTTGAAGAAATTCTTTCAAAATTCAATATAAAATGTGAGTTATTAGTAAGTGGTATTCCAAAAAAACAAAAAGAAGACATCTTAAAAAGATTAAAAAATGGTGAAACTGACGTGCTAATTGGTACACACAGCCTACTAGAAGAGAACGTAATATTTAAAAACTTGGGGCTAGTAGTAACAGACGAACAACATAGATTTGGTGTAAGACAAAGAAGTATAATAAATAGCAAAGGTGAAAATCCAGATGTTTTAGTAATGACAGCTACTCCAATTCCAAGAACATTAGCATTAATTTTATATGGAGATTTAGATATTTCTATAATAGACGAACTTCCACCAAACAGAAAAAAAATAGACACTTTTGCAGTAAGTAAAGAGATGGAAGACAGAGTAAATGGATTTGTAAAAAAACAATTAGATGAAGGAAGACAATGCTATATTGTTTGCCCATTAGTAGAAGAATCAGAAGAAATAGATGCAAAAGCTGTTTTAGATGTATATAAAAAATACAAAGAAATATTTTCTAGTTATAGAGTAGAATATATACATGGAAAGCTAAAACCAAAAGAAAAAGACCAAATCATGCAAGACTTTAAAGATGGAAAAATAGACATTTTAGTTTCTACAACAGTAATTGAGGTTGGTGTAGATGTGCCAAATAGCAATATAATGGTAATAGAAAATGCAGAAAGATTTGGATTAGCAACACTTCATCAGTTGCGTGGAAGAGTAGGTCGTGGAGAATATAAGTCTTATTGTATTTTGAAATATGAAGGAAAACGGAAAGAATACAAAAGAAAGAATGAAAATAATGTGTGAAACGAATGATGGTTTTATTATTTCCGAAAAAGACTTAGAATTAAGAGGATCTGGAGAATTTTTTGGAACTAAACAGCATGGACTTCCAGAATTTAAAATTGCAAATTTATTTGAGGATATTGAAATGTTAAAATCAGTACAGAGTGTCGCAATAAAAATAATGGAAGATGATCCAAATCTAGAAAAAGAAAAAAATATAGAACTAAAAAAGCAAATAGAAGATAGATTTAAAGGTAGAATTGAAATATAAAGGAGAAAATAAAAATGAATCAAGTAAAAATAGGAAAAGTATATAGGCACTTTAAAGGAAATTATTATTTTGTAGAGAATATTGCGTTAGATTCAGAAACGCATGAAAGAGTAGTTGTATACAAGGCTCTATATAATAGGGATGATTCTCAAATTTGGGTAAGAAAAGAGAGTATGTTTTTGGAACAAATAGATCAAGCAAGAAAAGACAATATAACTGGACAAAAATATAGATTTGAAATAGCAGAAGAAATAGGGAAAAACTATATAAAACAAATTAATTGATTTATACAAATTCCAATTTGTTACTTTATATATAATGAGTATAAAATCATTTTTTTTACTAAAAATAGTAAAAGAGGTGATTTTTTTTATGTTTAATTTTAATACAGATTTAGCAGATGAAAGAAGAGATATTTTTAAAAAAGCAAATAATTTAGAAGAGATTCCAGGTATAGAAACCGAAACCATAGAAGAGGATAAAGATATAAGAACTAACAGAGTAAAAATTATAGACAAGAAAGGGGAAGAGGCAATTGGAAAACCAATTGGAACTTATATTACAATAGATATTAAAAATTTAAAAATTGCAGAGGATGCAGAAATACAAAAGGCTTCTGAAGTTGTTACAAAAGAGCTAAAAGAACTAATTAATAAGCATGCAAATAAGCAAGAGGATGTTTTAGTTGTAGGTCTTGGAAATGTATATGTAACACCAGATTCATTACGGACCAAAAGTAGTAAACGAAATTGATATTACTAGACATTTACTAAAATATGCTCCACAGTATTTAGAAGAAGGAACTAGACCTGTTAGTGCAATAGCACCAGGAGTTTTACGGTACAACAGGAATAGAAACAATGGAAGTAATAAAGGGAATTGTAGATAATATAAAACCAAAACTTATAATTGTAATTGATAGTTTAGCTTCAAAGAGTATAGAAAGAATAAGTAGTACAGTACAATTATCAGACACAGGAATTGTTCCTGGTGCTGGTGTTGGAAATGCAAGGAATGAGATTAGCCAAAATACACTTGGAATTCCAGTAATTGCAATAGGAGTACCAATGGTCGTTGAAGCTGCAACTATTGCAGCAGACAGTATAGATGTGTTTATAGAAAAATTGCAAAACGAGGGAGAGTCAAATGATTATCTAAACAAACTAAAAGATGAAGATAAATATGGAGTAATAAAAGAAGCTCTTATTCCAAAAGAATTTAATTTAATAGTAACACCCAAAGAGATTGATGAATTAATTGAAAACATGAAAGATGTAATAGCAAGAGGAATAAACTTTGCCTTGTAGAATTTAATTCACAAGAAAATTTATTCCATAAAGTAAAAGTAAATGAATAGGATAAAACAAATATAACAAGTATTTTGTATCTTTACCTTTTTTTCCATTATATGTAGCAAATAACAATGTAGGAATTATTGTGCAAATAAATAAATATAAATATTCTTTTGCAAAAATACCATATTTAATGCATGGAATAGAATATTTTATTAATGTAGCAAGTATAAAAAATATGCTAGAATTAATAATATTGTTTTTAAAAATATAAAAAATTAATATAATTGCAACTCCATATGCTCCATAGTCACAATGAGAAATTTGCGCAATAAAGGCAAGCAAGGTACTTGCAAGAATTCCTAAAAATTTATATTTACATTTATCATATATGTATATGCTCAAAAGACCAAGTAATAATGTGAAAAATATATTTAAAGAAAAAGCATCAGAAATAATTGAATGAAATATCATAAATGGAATTTGCGATATAATAGCAAACAAAAATAATCTTAAAAAGTATTTCTTTAAATTTTTTGTATGAATGTAACCCTCTGATATTTGAAAAGCAAATATAGGAAAAGAAATACGACCAATATAATTAAAAAATGAAAATTTTCCAAATATAGTATAGCCTAAATGATCTATAAACATTGTAATTACTGCAATTATTTTTAAAATAAAAGAACTCAATTTAAATACCTCTATAGCTTTTTCTTATTATATATCACATTGTCAAAAATATTGCAAATATTACAATCATTACAAAAATAAACTCTATTGTCAAAAATTAATTTTATTGTATTAATAAATTCATCTTGAACATTATCTATATCATGAATACAAATTTTTTTAGGTAATAGGGTAAGCAAAGTGTTTAATGCATAGTCATTAGAAGAAAAGGTTATATCAGATAAATATTTGCTACTTAAAGAGTTGTCATCAATAGGAATTATATTCTTAAACTCATCAAGAAGAATGGTTTCTTGATTCTTATATACAAGGTGAATTAGTGCTGTTTCGCTTTCTTTAGAGTTTATATAGCATTTTAACAAATCAACAAATTCATTATATTCTTTATCAATTACAAATTTATTTACAGCTAAGTCTACGACATAATCTATAATTTTAATGTAATCGCCAATCCTAAAATTAATAAAACCATCTAATACAACAGACTTATTATTTGCAAAATATTCTATACAAGAAATTTTTAAACTATCTTTTCTAAGGGTGACTTCATCTAAGTCTCCAGAATATAAATAATCCTTACATATTTCTAAAATCTTTCTTTGTTCTATATCTGTAAAATAAAAATAATTATTAGAAATTATATGCTTTAAAAGGTTTTCTTCATATAAATCTATAATTAGTGAAGCCAAAATATTTGATAGAACATTGTAAAAAACATCCAATTTCCTACCTTTATAATGCACAATAAAATTATTATACAATTTAAATTTAGAAGTTGATATATATATATCATTAAGATTTACATTACTAAATTCTGTTAGTAGATAATTAATAGCTCTATTATTATTGGTTTTAATACATAAAGATTTAAGCACAAAAATTCTCCTTCCTAATATATGTTATTATCTACTAAAAACTGATTAGATATACATATATTATGTTAGAAAAGGAGAATTCGAAACTTGTTTAAATCATTATTAATAATAAATCATATAATCAATATCTGGAAAAATTTTATCTAATTCCATTATTGATTTTAAAAATTCCTCATCAATTTTATCTTCTTTAATTTGTTCATATAGTTTAGTAAATCTTCCAATATGATCTTTTATTCTTTTCTTTGCATAATCTACCATTGTGCCATTTGTAATAATAAATAACCAATCACTACTTTGAGCTAAAAGTAATTCACGAGCACATTGGTTAAGCGCCTTCTTCTTCAATCCCTTTGCATTTGGATAAAGCCTAGCTAGCTCACACATCCTGTCTCCTGCAACATGTAGATGCTTATGAACATAATCATTAGTATGATTAAGCCAAACCTCACTATATCCATTTGCACCCCAACTAGATCTACAAGGTGAAGAAATTTGCATTCTAGGATATTTATCTATATATTCGCCAGGAGTAATTAATTTAAAATTACAATCATCATAATATATCTTTTTAAACAAAACATATAACCAATAAGGACCTTCGTACCACCAATGTCCATAAAGTTCTGCATCATAAGGACATACAATAATAGGTGGAACATCCATAAATTTTGATAAGTCATTAATCTGTGAAACTCTTGAATCTAAAAAATGACCTGCTTGTTTTTCTGCTGAATCTTTCGCCCATTGTAAATTATAGTAATCTTTAAACTCAGTTTTACCAGTAATTCTATGATATTTAATACCAGTATTTACACGGACACCATTTTTTGCAATATAAGGTTTAATATAATCATAATCTGCATCATAACCAATATCTCTATAAAATTCTCTGTAATTAAAATCACCAGGGTAACCACAAATAGAGCTCCAAACCTGTTTAGAGCTTTCTATATCACGACCAAAAGCAACAATACCATCTGGTGATACAATTGGAGTAAATGTACCATAAATAGGTGTAGGATCGGCATATAAAATACCATGAGATTCAGTAATAATATATTCAATACCAAACTCTTTTAAGTATTTATCTGCTTCCGGAACATAACCACATTCTGGAAGCCATATTCCTCTAGGCTTTCTGCCAAAATATTTTTCATATGTTTGAACACCAACAGCTATTTGCGCTTTAACCATTTTTTCATTAACATATAAAATAGGAAAATATCCATGTGTTGCACCACATGTTATTATTTCTAAAACACCAATATCTTGAAAATGTTTAAAAGCTTCTATTAAATTACATTTATAAACATCCTTAAATACATGCAAATCATTTGAATATCTATCTAAATAATAGTGAGAGAGTTGATTTAATCTTTTATCATGAGCAGTTCTTACAATTTCTTTTTTGCAAAGTTCAATATGCTTTTTTAAATACTTTATATATCTATTTTGTAACAATTTACTATCAAGCATAGAAAGAAGAGGAGGGGTAAGCGACATTGTTATTCTAAAATCAACTTTCTCTTCCTCTAATTTTTTAAAGTTTAACAATAGTGGAATATATGTTTCCGAAATAGCTTCAAAAAGCCATTCTTCCTCTAAATAATCTTCACTTTCTGGATGATGTACAAAAGGTAAATGTGCATGTAATATGAAGCTTACATATCCTTTTTCAGTTTTCATTATTTTCTCCTTTGTTTTTTTACATAAAACTAGATGTAGGATTATTAATATCAAATATATTTTCATCTTTATATATCTCTTTATATAAAGATGTTAAATTATATATTCTTCCAAAATACTTAATAAATTCTAAATTAGCAACATCTTTTGAATATGTTTTATTGGTTTTTACATCTCTATAATAAAGAGTTCTTTGAGCTTTTTCAAAAAGAACGTGACCATTAGGAGATTCAATTTTATTTGAAGAAGTTACATACAAATAATTATTAGGAATAGATGTATTATTGTTTTTTGGTTTTCTTCCAAGCTCAACAACATATTCGCATTTTTCATCATTAATATTGAAATACCAACAATTTGCAAAATCATTTATTTCAATTTCAAAAGTATAATTCATTGTAACATTATGTATTATTAAAACAGGTTTTGTCATATTAAAAAAGTCTTCACCATATTGCTTAATATAATTTTCTCTGTCTTCATCTGAAATATCCCAATAAACAAATAGCGTTTTTGGAGTTTGTGCAAGTACTTTTACAACGGTTTGATTATATCTATAAGGTAAATCATAATACTCTAATAAATTTATTTTAGAACTAGTTGATTTTTTGCTTGTTGTTTTTTTCGCTTTTGTTGTTACTTTTGAAGATTTTGCTTTAGCAGATGTTTTTTTACTAGGAGCTTTTTTGGAAGTTTTTGAAGCAGTAACTTTATCAGATTTTGTAGTATTTTTAGGTGCTGGTTTTACTGATGAAGTTTTTTTAGCTACTGTTTTTTTACTAGATTTTTTTTGAATTTTAGATGTTTCTATTTTAGATATTTCTTTAGAAACTAAATCTTTTTCGCTTTTTTTAGAAGCTTCTTTTGTAGCTTTTGGCATTAAAATTCCTCCTTAGTAAAATAAAATATTATTATATATAATATATCAAAAAATAAATTAATTCAATACTAAAAGAAAAATTAAAAAAATTTTTGTAAATATTGTAAATATATGTTTACAATTATCGAAAAATCTTATACAATATACATGAATATTTTGGAATTAAACAAATGAAAAATTGAAAGGGGCTAATACCATGAAAATACTAATGCTTACATGGGAGTATCCACCAAGAATTGTTGGAGGAATTGCTAGAGTAGTAAATGATTTATCGAAAAGATTAATAAAAGATGGACATGACGTTTATGTTGTTACATACAGAGAGGGAAATGCACCATATTATGAAAATGATAAAGGAGTTAATGTATATAGAGTAGATAATTACATGATAAATCCAAATAATTTTATAGATTGGATAATGCAACTTAATTTTAATATGGTAGCAAAAGTAAATGAATTAATAGCAACAGGAGAAAAATTTGATGTTGTTCATGCACATGATTGGTTAGTAGCATATGCAGCAAAAACATTAAAAAATTCATATAATTTGCCATTAGTTAGTACAATACATGCAACAGAAGCAGGAAGAAATGGAGGAATTCATAACGAAGTACAAAGATATATAAATGATACAGAGTGGATGCTTACATATGAATCATCAGAAGTAATAGTAAATAGTAAATTCATGAAAAACGATTTGCAAAGACTATTTGGACTTCCATACGAGAAAATAAATGTTGTTGCAAATGGAATAAATAGTACAGCATATAGTGGAATAGAAAAGGATTATGATTTTAGAAGGCAATATGCAGCAGACAATGAAAAAATAATACTTTTTATGGGGAGATTAGTATATGAAAAGGGCGTTCAACATTTGATTTCAGCAATGCCAAAAATATTAGCAAATTATCATGATGCTAAACTTATAATTGCAGGAAAAGGTGGAATGTTAGACGAATTAAAAGCACAAGTAGAAACAATGGGATTAAGTCAGAAGGTATACTTTACAGGTTACTTAAATGCAAAACAAGTTTCAAAAATGTATAAATGCGCAGATATATCAGTATTTCCAAGTACATATGAACCATTTGGAATAGTAGCATTAGAAGCAATGCTAGCAGGAGTTCCAACTGTTGTTTCAGATGTTGGAGGATTAAATGAAATAGTTGAACATGGAGTAGATGGAATGAAATCTTATGCAGGCAATCCAAATTCACTTGCTGATTCAATTCTTGAATTATTATTTAATCCACAATTGTGTGATAATATATCTAAAAAAGCAAAAGCAAAAGTAAAAAATGAATATTCATGGACAAAAATTGCACAAGACACACATTTTATTTATCAAAAAGCTATTTGTCAAACAATGGCAGAACGTCAAGCACATCAAATAGCGCAAGAAGAAGCAAGAAAACATAAGAAGGTAAAATCAGTAGAAACAGAACTTACAAATTTAATTTCATTTAATAAGAAGAGACAAGCTTACGCTTAATTTAAAACGAATTGAAAGTAGGGGCGGACGACCCTGTCCGCCCATTTTAAAATATTTTGTAAAGTAGGAGGAAATAAAAATGTATGTTTATGATGAGGCTAACAACTTAGCAAAAGCAATACAAGAAAGTAAAGAATACAAAGAATACAAAAAAATAAAAGAAGAAATAAATTTAATTCCAGAAATGAAATCAAAAATAGAAGATTTCGAAAAAACAAGATATGAAGTACAAGTCATGTCATTTCAAGGAGAAAAACAAGATGAAGAAAAAATGAAGAAACTTCAAGAAATGTATAATGTTTTAAATACAGAACCAAAAATAAAAGAGTACTTTGACATAGAAGTAAGATTCAACATAATGCTTGCAGATGTAAATAAAATAATAAGTGAATCGGTAAAAGATTTATTATAACAAACAACAGGTATGTTTTATAACATAATAGAAAAATATCAAGAAGCAAGGAATGAAAATATTTGGTATACACAAGAAGAAGTGATAAAAGCATTGGAAAAACTAGAAGAAAAGAACGAAAAATGTATAAGATCATTTATACTAAAAGAGCAAAAGTAGAATTAGAGAATTTATATAACTACATTTATTTTAATCTAGCAAACCCAATTGCTGCAAAAAGATTTAAAATCAATATTATAAAACCGATTTCTAATCTAGAATCTTTTCCATATATGGGAAATTAGATATTTAATTTTTTATTCAGCAAACAGTCAAAACGTTGAAATCCAACGAATAATTCACAAAAATCAAAAAATAAAATACAGATAACAAAAGTATACTTATTATTAATAGTGCAAAAAAATACGCACTTAAAAGTAAGCGCGTACAATAGAATTTTTAAAAACTATTTTTTCTTTAAT
>CALYZR010000009.1 GCA_945610215.1 uncultured Clostridium sp.
ATCTTCTAATTCTACAAAGTCTATATTTGCTTGTTTAATCATTCTTGCAAGCTCACGTGTTGTAATTACTGCATCCACATTGTCTAATTCATTATTTTTCATTTCTTCTCTTTGTCTCTCAAATTTTTTAGCAATACATGGCATTACTGATACTACAAACATTTTCTTAGGATCAATTCCTGTTTTTTCTGCATAATATGATTTTAAAATTGCGCCAAACATTTCGTGTGGTGACTTACAGCTAGACAAATGACCTAACAATTCTGGATAATTCATTTCTATAAATTTTACCCATCCTGGGCTACATGATGTTATCATTGGAAGAGTTTCTCCCTTTGTAAATCTTTCTACAAATTCATTTGCTTCCTCCATTATTGTTAAATCTGCTCCTGTATTTGTATCAAACACTTTATTAAATCCTAATTTTTTAAGAGCTGTTACCATTTTACCTGTTACATTCGTCCCAATTTTCATTCCAAATTCTTCTCCAAGTGCCGCTCTTACTGCTGGTGCTGTTTGTACTACTACAACTGTATCTTCATCCTTTAATTTTTCCCAAACTAAATCTGTACTGTCTTTTTCTCTAAGTGCTCCTACTGGGCAAGCAGTAATACATTGTCCACAAAATGTACAGTTTACATTATTTAAGCTGTTATCACCAACTGTCGATACGCAAGAATTAAATCCTCTATTTACGCAATCTATTGCTCCTATTTTTTGTACATTTTTACATGTTGATATACATCTTCTACAAAGTATACACTTATTAAAATCTCTAACTATAGAAGGTGATAAATCGTCTATTTTATGAACTGTTTTTTCTCCCTCGTATTCAACATTCATAACATTAAATTTCATTGCAAGTGTTTGCAATTCACAATTACCGTTTCTTGTGCATGTTAGGCAATCTCTTTGGTGATTAGATAAAATTAGGTCAAGTATTACTTTCCTTGCTTCCATTATTTGTTTTGAATGAGTATGTACTACCATCCCCTCTTCTACTTGTTGAATACAAGATGTAGCAAAACCTTTTCTTCCGTTCAACCTCTACAATACATATTCTACAATCTCCTATTGCATTTATTTCTTTTAAATAACATAGTGTTGGAATATCAATATTTGCTTGTTTTGCTGCTTGAAGTATTGTTGTACCTTTTGGTACCTCTACATCTATTCCATCAATTTTTAATTTTATCATTTCTGACATATTGATTTTCTCCTTTCGGTTCTATTATTTATTTAATTTTAACTTATTGCTTTAAATGGACATTTAGATATACATGTACCACATTTAATACAAACATCTTCATCTATTTTATGTGGCTGTTTTACCTCTCCTGTTATTGCACTTACCGGACAATTCTTTTTACAGATTCCACATCCTCTACATTTTTCTGGATCAATTTCTATTGCTCTTAATGCTTTACACTCTTTTGCAGGGCATTTTTTGTCTCTTATATGTGCTATATATTCATCTCTAAAATATTTCATTGTACTAAGTACTGGGTTTGGTGCTGTTTGACCAAGTCCACATACAGATGCTTTTTGTATAGTTTTTGCAAGTCTTTCTAGTTTTTCTAAATCATCTGTTTCTCCGTTTCCTTCTGTAATTCTTTCTAGGATTTCTAACATTCTTTTTGTTCCAATTCTACATGGTGTACATTTTCCACATGATTCGTCTACTGTAAATCCCAAATAGAATTTTGCAAGATTTACCATACATTTTGTATCATCCATTACAATTAGTCCACCAGATCCCATCATTGATCCTATTTGTGCTAAAGATTCATAATCTATTGGTGTATCTAAGTGTTCTGCAGGTATACATCCTCCTGATGGTCCTCCTGTTTGCGCTGCTTTAAATTCGTGTCCTCCTGGAATTCCTCCACCTATATCAAATACTATTTCTCTTAAAGTTGTTCCCATTGGTACTTCTACTAAGCCAACATTTACAACATTTCCACCTAATGCAAATACTTTTGTTCCTTTTGATTTTTCTGTTCCTATTGAGCTATACCATTTTGCACCATTTAATATTATTTTTGTTATATTTGCATATGTTTCTACATTATTTATTAATGTAGGTTTTTGCCACAATCCTGAGTTTGCTGGGAATGGTGGCTTTAATCTTGGTCTTCCACTTCTTCCTTCTATTGATTCCAAGAGAGCTGTTTCTTCTCCACAAACAAATGCTCCCGCTCCTAATCTTACTTCTAGGTCAAAACTAAAATCTGTTCCAAATATATTTTCACCTAATATTCCATATTCTTTTGCTTGATTTATTGCAGTTTGGAATCTATGTACAGCTATTGGATACTCTGCTCTTACATATATGTATCCTTTATTTGCCCCTACTGCATATCCTGCAATCATCATTGCTTCTAATACAGAGTGTGGATCTCCTTCTAATATACTTCTGTCCATAAATGCTCCCGGATCTCCTTCATCTGCATTACATACTACATATTTTTGGTCTCCTTCTGCAATTTTTGTAAAGTACCATTTTTTGCCTGTTGGGAAACCAGCTCCACCTCTACCACGAAGTCCGGATTCTGTTATTTCATTTATAACATCATCTTGACTCATTTCGAATAATACTTTTTCTAGTGCTTTATATCCATCAAATGCTATATACTCATCAATATTCTCTGGGTCTATTATTCCACAATTTTTAAGTGCTATTCTTTTTTGTTTTTTATAAAAGTTTAATTCATCTAATCTTTGCACAACTGAATTATCTATATCTTTGCAAAGTAATCTTTCTACTATTTTTCCTTCTATAATATGTGTATTTATTATTTCTTCGCAATCTTCTGGTTTAACCATCGCATAAAAAGTGTCCTCTGGTCTTATTATAACTATTGGTCCTTTTGCACATAAACCAAAACAACCAGTTTGAATAACTCTTACATTTTTTATTCCTTTTTCTTCTAAAATCTTTCTAAAATTTTCAATTATTTTTGGTGATTTAGAAGACGTACATCCAGTACCATGGCATACTAAAATATGTTTTTCTCTTGTGTTTGCTTTTAAATTAACACGCAAATCAAGTTCTTTTCTTTTTTCTTCTCTTATTTTTTGTATTTCTTCTAGCGATTTCATTTTAGTCCTCCTTATTTTTATATTCTTCTATTACCTTCTCCATTAACTCTGGGGTTGCCTTTCCATAAACTTCTTCATTTACTGTAAATACTGGTGCCAATCCACATGCACCTATACATCTTGTTGCTTCTAATGAAAATTTACCATCTGTAGTCGTTTAACCTACATCTATTTTTAAAATTTCTTTTGCTTTGTCTAGTACCTTTTCTGAGCCCTTAACAAAACATGCAGTTCCTAAACATACTGCTACATTATATTTTCCTTTAGGTTTTAATGTAAATCTTGCATAAAATGTAATTACACCATAAATTTCAGCAAGTGTAATATCTAAATACTCCGAAATTGCCATTTGAGCATGTTTTGGTATATACCCATAGTGTTCTTGAACTTCATTTAATATTTGTATTAAATTACTTTTATCTTTTGTATATTTTTCTAAAATACTATTCATTGCTTCATCTCTTTGATTATTTCCACAATTACAAGCCATTTTTTTACCTCCTATTTTTTTATTTTTTCTTCAAATCTATCTTTTTTTATTTCTTTTGGTACTTCTATTGGATACTTTCCAGTAAAGCATCCCATACAAAAGCCATCAATATTGCATCCTTTTGTTATTTCTTTCAAATTATCTATGCTTAAATATTCTAATGTATCTACTCCTATAATTTTTCTTATTTCTTCAACTGTTCTTCCATTTGCAATTAAGTTTTCTTTGCTATCTATATCTGTTCCAAAATAGCATATATCTATAAATGCTGGTGCTGCAATTCTTAAATGTATCTCTTTTGCTCCTGCTTTTCTAAGAGTTTTTATTATTCCTATTAATGTATTTCCTCTTACTATTGAGTCATCTATTAATACTATTCTTTTACCTTTTATACTATTCTTTAATGGATTTAATTTTAATGCCACCAATTTTTTTCTTTTATTTTGCGTGTTTTGGATAAAAGTTCTTCCTATATATTTACTTTTTGTAAATACTAAATCATATGGTATTTTTGATTCTTTTGAATATCCTAGTGCTGCATCTATTCCTGAGTCCGGTACTGCTGCTACAATATCAGCATCTACTGGCATTTGCTTTGCCAAATATCTCCCTGCTTTTTCTCTAAACTCATGCACTCCCATTCCTTCTAGCACTGAATCTGGCCTTGCAAAATATATGTATTCGAATACGCACATTCCTTTTTTCTCTTTACTATCATAATCAATTGATTCTACTTTTCCATCTTTTACTACAATTATTTCTCCTGGTTTTACATCTCTTATAAATTCTGCTCCACATATATCTAGTGCACAACTTTCTGATGCAAAAACAATATCATCTCCTAATTTTCCCATACACAATGGTCTAAATCCTTGTGGATCACGACATGCTATTAATTTTTGAGGTGACATTATTATTAATGAATATGAACCTTTTAGAACCTTCATTGTATTTGCAATTGCTTCTTCCGTGGATTTCGCTTTTAGTCTTTCTCTTACTATAATGTGGCAAATAACTTCTGTATCACTTGTTGTTGTAAATATTGCCCCGTTATCTTCTAATTCTTGCTTTAATTCTATTGCATTAGTAATATTTCCATTATGTACTACTGCCAAATTTCCTTTTTTATGCCTTATTACTATTGGCTGGGCATTTTCTCTTTTATCTGAACCTGTTGTTGAATATCTGACATGTCCGATAGACATATTTCCCTCTGGAAGGTTATCTAGAACCTCGTTTGTAAATACCTCAGAAACTAAACCTGGTTCTTTATGATAGGATATTACTCCATCTGTATTTACTGCAATTCCGACAACTTTCTTCCCCTCTGTGTTGCAAACCAGATAGTCCTACGCAAGTCATATATGCAAGTTTTTCAGGTTTTTTTGAATATACTCCAAATACTCCACATTCTTCTTTAACACTATCAAACATTAAAACTCCTCCAAAAAAAAACTTACTTCTATTATAATTGTAAATTTAAAAATTGTACATAGTTTTTTTAAATTTGACATTTTTTTCTTTTTTATTATATAAATTGTAATTTGTATTTTCTGCTTTATAATGTTATAATTTTATTATCTTTTTGAAAGGACGTGTTTTTATGTATAGTTTAGTTGTTTTTGCTTCTGGTAATGGTTCAACTTTACAGGCTATTATTAATAGTATAGATTCTCGGAAATTTAAAAGCTAAAATTAATTTAGTTATTTCTGATAATTCAAATAGCTATGCCCTTAAAAGAGCAGAAAAAAGTAATATTCCAATTTATATTATAAAAGGGAAAAGTAAAGAAGAAATTGATATAGAATTAGAAGATGTCTTAAATAGTTATGATATTGATTTAATTGTTCTTGCTGGTTATTTAAAGTTAATTGGGAATAGATTAATAAATAAATATACTATTATAAATACTCATCCTTCACTTCTTCCTAAATTTGGCGGAAAGGGAATGTATGGAATAAATGTTCACAGAGCAGTTATAGCTGCAAAGGAAAAATTTAGTGGACCTACTGTTCATTTTGTAAATAGTAATTATGACGAAGGAAATATTATATCTCAAACTAAAGTAAAACTTTCTAATAATGAAACTCCAGAAAGTTTAGCAAAAAAAGTTCAAGATGCTGAGAAAATACAATTAATAAATGTTTTAAAAGATTTTATAAATTCAAAAAACTAGCCGAATGGCTAGTTTTTTTATGTTTTATATATTTTTATATTTTTTATAATTTATATATGCAAGTACAGAAATTATTGCCAATATGAATATTACTGGTATCATATCTTCTATTCCTGTATATGGAACATTATTATTTGCTTTACCTTCATCTTTGTTTTTTACTGAATTTTGTGTAATATTTTCAACATTATTAGCTTTTTGATTTATAATTAGTTCATTCTCGTTTTGAGTTGCTCCCTTTACATTTAAATCAAGAGTTGCATCTGATATCTCGTAACCTATTGGAGATTCTGTTGTAGAAGAAGTTGTTGCTTTTCCATATACAGTCATATCTTCCAACGAAACTTTTGCTGTAGTTGATTTTACTCCATCTTTTACTTTTAATTTTATTTTTCCTATTATTGGTGCTTCTCCTTGTTTTGCTGTTGTATCAGAAATTGCTGTATCTGCACTAGCTAAAAATCCTTTTTGATTTGATTGTTTTACAAGTATTGTATACCATGGATTTTTTATTGATGCATCTTGTCTCCCACTATATAATATAGAATAATCAGAATATTGTTGTAGCACTTCATAATCTGCTTTAAGTGTTTGATCTTCTTCTAAAACCACATCAAATATTTTCTCTGGATATTCTAAAATTCCGTATAACTTGTGCTATTCCTTCTGATTTTGTTATGTTTGACATTAAAATAGTTATTGTAACTGTATCTCCATTTTCTAATGTTGTTTTATCTGCTGACATACTAACTTTGCATGCTTCATCTGCTGCATTTACACTTGTTGTTAGTATCACTAACAAGATTAAAAATAGGCTAATTATTATATTTTTCTTTTTCATATTCTTTCTCCTTTGCATTTTTCAACATTATTAGTATATACATTTATTAAAATAAAATCAACATATTTTTTTAAAATGAAAAAAAATACCACCTCGAACTAAATTCGAGACGGTATCTTTTATCAAATTTTATACTATTTAATTTTTGATAGTAATGCTTTGAAAGCACTTATTACTGGAACTGTTTTGTCTTCAACGTTAACTACATTTTTGTCTAATACATTTAAGTGTGCTGTTCCTGTTGGATCATCTGCTCCATATTCGTATTTCATTCCAGCATCGCCTGAAACTATTTCTTTATCATTTACTGATGCATCTGCTCCTACTTCTGCTGCAACTTCTTTTTTGTTAATATGTGCATTTGCATTTTCATTTAATTTTATTGCTAATTTTTGTAATAATGTATATGTTTGATTTGCTTCTGCTCTTACTGAAATTCCATCTTTGTTTGCTGTTGCACTTCCATTTGCATCGAATTTTGCATCTAGAATTTCTTTATCTGATACTGTTGCTTTAACATTACCTTCTCCACTTGCTTCTACACCGATTGAACCATTTTCTATTTTTAATGTTGCTGTTGCATTTCCATCTGCAGTTACTTTTACTTTATCTGCTACTGTAAGGTCTATATCTCCGTTCATTGTAACTGATGGTGCTATTGAATCTTTTGGAACACTTACTTCAATGTTTCCATTATAATTTGCAACTATTAAGTTTATTTCTTTTCCATCTTTTGCTTTAACTGTTACTGTTGTTTTACCTTCTTCTACACCAGCTTTTAAAACCCCATTCTCATATGTAACTATTGCTGGATTTGAACTTTGTACATATTCTCCGTTAACATTAAAGTTTGTTTGGATACCATTTTCTGTTTTATCAAATTTTAATGTTATAAAATCTTCTGCAGTTAGCACTTGATCTGCTGAAATCCATCCTTCGCCAGATACATAAATTGGATGATCTTTTCCTGGAACAATAATGCTAATTATACCACAACCTGGATTTTCCTTTGTATATTTATTTGCTTTTCTTGTATTATCTCCAGTATGGAATCTATAAGTATCTCCTGCGAAAGTGATTGTTTTGTTTAATTTTATATCAGATGTGCTTACTACTGTTTGATTTTTCTCTGGTTCTGTAGTAGCTTCTGTTGCAAAACACATTGTACTCATTAGAGATAATAATAATGTTAGTAATATTATGAATGAAATTCTAGATTTTAAAGTTTGACTCATAATATCAACCTCCTTTATAAAATATATTTATTTGGTTTTCTTTATTGCTTTTTATTTTGTTGCATGCCAAATTTATTTGATTACATTCATTATACCATTTTTTACATTTTATGTCAACATCTTCAAATTAAAAAAATGAGCTTTCCGTAGTTTTATACGTGAAAGCTCATTTTTTATAATTATTATTCAAATATTGCTGCAAATTCATCTCCGTCTATTTTTTCTTTTTCTAATAAGACTTGTGCTACTCTTGATAATTTGTCCATGTTGTTACTTAATATTGTTTTAGCTTTGTTATATGCTTCATCAATTATTCTTTTTACTTCTTCATCTATCATTCCTGCTGTTTCTTCACTAAAATTCTTTGCTTGTGCTAAATCTCTACCTAAAAACACTTCTTCTTGGCCTGAACCAAATGTTATTGTGCCTATTTTTTCGCTCATTCCATATTTTGTAACCATATCTCTTGCAATTTTAGATGCCCTTTCTATATCATTACTTGCTCCTGTTGATACATCATTTAATACTAATTGTTCTGCAACTCTTCCTCCTAGTAATGATACAATTGTTTCTTCCATTTCTGTTTTTGACATGAAATTTTTATCTTCATCTGGTTTATACATTGTGTATCCACCTGCCATACCACGAGGTACTATTGATATTTGATGTACTGTGTCTTGCGTTGGTAAGAATTTACTTACTACTGCATGACCCGCTTCATGGAATGCAACTAATTTATTTTCTTTTTCGCTTCTTACTCTGCTCTTCTTTTCTGGTCCCATTGTAACTTTTACCATTGCGTCTTCTATTTCTGTCATTGTTATTTCTTTTTTATCTCTTCTTGCAGCAAGTAATGCAGCTTCATTTAATACATTCTCTAGGTCTGCCCCAGCAAACCCCGCTGTATTTTTTGCTATTGTTTTTAAATCTACATCATCTGCAATTTTTTTCTTTCTACTATGAACTTCTAATATTTGTTCTCTTGCCTTTACATCTGGTGCAGATACTACTATTTGTCTATCAAATCTTCCTGGTCTTAATAATGCTTTGTCTAATACGTCTGGTCTATTAGTTGCTGCTAATACTATTACTCCTTCGTTACTTCCAAATCCGTCCATTTCAACTAATAATTGATTTAATGTTTGCTCTCTTTCGTCATGTCCTCCACCAAGTCCTGCTCCTCTTTGACGTCCAACTGCATCAATCTCGTCTATAAATATAATACATGGAGCATTTTTCTTTGCTTGATCAAATAAGTCTCTTACCCTTGATGCACCAACACCAACAAACATTTCCACAAAATCTGAACCACTTATTATAAAGAATGGAACTCCAGCTTCTCCTGCTACTGCTTTTGCAAGTAATGTTTTACCTGTACCAGGTTGACCTACTAATAAAACTCCTTTTGGAATTCTTGCACCCATATCTGTAAATTTTTTAGGTGATTTTAAAAATTCTACTATTTCTTCTAATTCTTCTTTTTCTTCATCTACCCCAGCTACATCATCAAATGTTACTCTTGTTTTTTCTGCCGTTCCCATCATTCTAGCTCTGCTTTTCCCAAAGGACATTGTTTTATTTCCTGCGCCATTTTGGCTGTTTCCCATAAATAGGAACCAGAATATAAAGAATATAATTAACAAACCAAATGGAGAAAGTAAACTAATTACTGTTATTATTACAGATTGTGATCTTTCTTCTAATGTAAAACTTCCATCTACTAAATGACTACTTACTTTATCCATAAAACTATCTAAACTTGGAATATTAACTTCTTTTTCTATTTTTGGATTAGCCTTTAATGTTACATATGCTTTTTTTCCATCTGCTGATATTTCTATATTTTCTACTTTTCCACTTTCAATTTCTATCATTAATTCTGAATAACTCATTTTTGTTTGTGGATTATCCATTATTGATGAAATTAATACTATAAGTATTATCCCCATTATTAACCACATTGCTAATGTTTTTAATCCTTTTTTCATTTTATCTTCTCCTTTACTATAATGGGACTAAATTTTGTCTTCTGTATTTATATATCCCAATATTTGCTGTTTAATAATGTTATTTTTCTATAATGCAATATAGCATATAGCTTTTTTTAATTCAATACTTTTTTGCAAAGTTTTTTCTTCTAATCTTTGCGTATCAATGCTTTGCTTACGGAAGGTCATAGTTAGGAATAAAAAAAATTTTTTTATTTTTTACTAAAATTTTTAAATTTTTTGTTGGTTCTAAAAATTTATTTCCTATATTATTATTGCAAAGTTTAATTATATCATCTATATTTATTTTTTCTATTCCTTCTGTTGTTCCTAGAAGTTCATTAATAGTATATAGTATTAGCCTTCTCTTTATTACTAATTCTAAGTTGTTGAATTTTTTTAAATCTAAAATAATTGATGTGTAAGGTGTAAAGTGTGAAGTGTGTATTTCTATGTCTTGTTGTTTCTCTATGCATATTTTATTAAATGTTTCTTCTGTGACCTTATTTAAATATTCATTTTCTTCTGTTGCTACTTCTGATAGTCTATTTATTGTTTTTAATATATTTGGATTAAATTCCTTTTTTATATACGGAATAACTGTATTTCTTACTTTATTTCTTGTATAAATGTTTTCACTATTTGATTTGTCTATTTTTGGATTTAATTTATTTTCTTCGCAATATGTTTCTATTTCTTCTCTTGATACTTCAATTAATGGCTTTATAAATTTATTTTCTCTTATTGAGTCTAAACCTTTTAAGCCTGATATTCCACTTCCTCTTAAAATATTCATTATTATAGTTTCTACTTTATCATTATTATTATGCGCTGTTGCAATTTTATTTGAGTTTGTATTTTTTAATACTTCTTCAAAGAAATTATATCTAATTTTTCTGCCAGCCTCTTCTGTTCCCATTTTTGATTCTTTTGCAATTTTAACTACATTTATTTTTTTTACAAAACATTCTACACCTATATTTTTGCAAAATTCTTTTACATATTCAGTTTCTTCGTCTGCTTCTTTTCTTATCATGTGATTTATGTGTGCTACATATATTTTAAAATTTAATTCTTTTTTTAATTCATTTAATACGTTTAATAAGCAAATTGAATCTGGTCCGCCAGATACTCCTATTACAATACTATCTCCGCTTTGTATTAAATT
>CALYZR010000010.1 GCA_945610215.1 uncultured Clostridium sp.
GGGGGATTTTGGGGACTGTCCTGAATTCACCCGAATGAACACAAATTCCAATTTTCTAGAAAATAAAAAGGAGGATAATATGCTAAGAACGATAGAATTATATTTCTTACTATTCTTTACATATTCAGTATTAGGCTGGGTAATGGAGGTGACAAAAACATTAATTTACAAAAAAAAATTTGTAAACAGGGGATTTTTAATTGGCCCATATTGCCCAATATATGGATATGGAGTGATATTACTTACAATATTATTAAAAAAATATCAAGAAGATATACTAGCAACATTTATATTTTCAATATTAATATGTGGTACACTAGAATACATCACAAGTTATTTTATGGAGAAATTTTTCCATGCAAGATGGTGGGATTACAGCCAAAGAAAATTTAATATAAACGGAAGAATCTGCTTAGAGACATTGCTACCTTTTGGAATAATGGGATGTTTAATACTTTATATAGTAAACCCAATATTTCTTAATTTATTTAATAAAATGCCAAACCTAGCACTACACATTATATGTGGAATACTATTTGTAGTATATATAACAGATAATATAATATCGGGAAAAATAATATCAAATTTAAAAGAAATTTCTGTAAACGTAAAAGACAATACAGAAGAGATATCAAAAAAAGTAAAGAAAATTATAACACAAAGATCTGGATTACATAGAAGATTAGTAGAGGCCTTTCCAGCAATAAAAGCAAAGGTTAACTTAAAAGAATGGATAACAAAAGGAGAAGAAAAAATAAGTGAGTTAAAAAATAGAAAATAAAAATGTTATAATCACTATTCCTGTTGAGATTTCCTCATTATATTCAAAAGTTAAAATCGGCAAGAAGAAAAGTGTGGCAAAACCACTTTTCTTGCGTCGAAAAAGGTCTGTAATTGTCAATAAATTTATTATTCAAAATTTTTACAAATCTTTACAATTTTATCGTTTTAGTGTATATTATATTAAGATTATTATAGAAAGGGATAAATATGGAGAATTTTGAAGAATTAAGAAAAAAGTATAAATGCTTTATATTTGATGATTTATTAAATAAATCTAGTTCAAAAAATGATTATAAAATAATAGAAGGCAATAATGATACAATAACAATAACTTTTTATTTTGAAATAATGGGATTAAAAAAATTTACACCAACAATAGAAATAAGTAAACTAAATATTGATTTTGACCATATAAATATAAAAACTCTAAAAGCTATTGCTTTTAATATGGGAATGATAGAATTAATTAGTTATTGGAAAGCAGCGTGCCCAAAAAGAATAATTATAGAATGTGGAAAACTAACAGAAGAACAAATAGACTGGTTTAAAAAAATATATTATAATGGATTAGGTGAATTTAGGTATATTAATCATATAGAAAAAATACCTATGGATGAATTGTTTGAAATAGAATGCAATTGTAGGCCAGAATATGCCAATACAAGCAATTACGTAGAAACAAGTTTAGACTATAAAGGAGCATTAATTCCAGTAGGTGGAGGAAAAGATTCTTGTGTAACACTAGAATTATTAAAAGAACATAAAAAAGATAATCTATGCTTGGTAATAGGAGATAAAACTCCACAACTAAAAGCAATAAAAAAAGCAGGCTATAAAGATAATCAAATAATACATATAAAAAGAACAATAGATAAAAGATTATTAGAATTAAACGAAAAAGGTTTTTTAAATGGGCATACACCATTTTCTGCAATGCTAGCTTTTACATCATATTTTGTTGCATATTTAGCAGGGAAAAGGTATATAGCAATTTCGAATGAACAAAGTAGTAATGAAAGTAATGTAAAAGGAGAAAAAATAAATCATCAGTATTCAAAAAGCTTTGAATTTGAAGAGGACTTTAGATGGTATGTAAATAACTATTTAGAGGATAAAGTAGAATATTTTAGTATGCTAAGACCTTTAAATGAATTACAGATTGCAAAATTATTTTCTGAAATGAAGAAGTATCATAAAATATTTAGAAGTTGTAATAAAGGAAGTAAAGAAATTCCTTGGAAATGGTGTTGTAATTGTCCAAAATGTTTATTTGTATTTATAATACTTAGCCCATTTTTATATAAAAAGAAGCTAGTAAAAATATTTAAAAATGATTTATACGAAAACAAAAATCTATTAGAAACATTTATAGGATTATGTGGCTATGGAGAGGTAAAACCTTTTGAATGTGTAGGAACTTATGAGGAAGTAAATTATGCAATAAGTAAAACAATAAAGAATTTAGAACAAGAAGAAAAAGAGTTACCATATTTACTAAAATATTATAAGGAAAATTATAAATTAGTAGATACAAATACTAATATAGAAAAAAGATATAATGAAGAAAATAATGTACCAAAAAAATTTGATACAGAATTAAGAAAGGCTATTTTAGATGATTAAAGAAATTATCAATTTTTTAAAAGACAAAAAAATCGCAATATTAGGTTTTGGAATAGAAGGAAAATCTACATATAAATTTATAAAAAAATATTTACCAGAACAACAAGTAGATATATTATTTAAACAAAAGGACGAGCAATGCTCGTCCAATATAGATTTTATTGAAGCAGAAAAGGATAAGTTTACAAGAATTATAGTAGGAGATAATTATTTAGATAATTTAGAACAATATGATGTAATAATAAAATCACCAGGTATTTCGCTAAAAGATGTTGATTTATCAAAAATAAAGAATAAAATAACATCACAATTAGAACTGTTTTTAGAACATTCTAAAGTGTTTACAATAGGAATAACTGGAACAAAAGGAAAGAGCACTACAAGTTCTTTAATATATGAAGTAATAAAAGAGCAAAACAGCAATGTAGAATTATTGGGAAATATTGGTACACCTATTTTTGATGATATAGAAAAAATAAACGAAGAAACAATAGTGGTTTTAGAAATATCATCACATGCATTGGAATACATAAAAAGGTCACCAAACATTGCAATAATTTTAAATATATATGAAGAGCACTTAGACCATTATAAAAGTTTTCAAAAATACATTGATGCTAAATTTAACATATTTAAATTTCAAAAAGAAAAGGATATTGCAATATTTAATTTAGACAACGAAAATATTAAAAAACAAAATCATAACTTTAAAAAAACGGATTATGCTGTAACGATGAAACAAAAAAATGGAGTAACAGAAAATACAATCTACATAAAAGATAACTACGTATATTGCAATAATACTAAAATGTATTGTATTAAAGACAAAAGAAAACTAAAAGGAAATCATAACTTAAACAATATAATGTTTGTATTGGCAGTAAGCAATATTTTAAAATTAGATATTAATAAAGCAATAGAATCAATAAATGAGTTTGAACCATTAGAGCATAGGTTAGAATATGTGGGAATTTTTAATGACATTCAGTATTATAATGACTCAATTGCAACAATTCCAGAAGCTACAATAGAATCAATAAAAGCATTAAAAAATATAAATACTCTTATTGTGCGGAGGAAATGATAGAGGGGTAAATCAAGAAAATTTGATATATTTTTTAAAAAATAGTGAAATAGAAAACATAATTTGCTTGCCAAAAACAGGAGAATACATATATAATGGATTAAAAGATAGTAACAAAAAAATATATATGGTAAAAACAATGGAAGAGGCAGTAGAAATTGCTAAAAAAAATACAGAGCCAAATACAATTTGTTTAATGTCTCCTGCTGCATCTAGCTATGGATATTTTAAAAATTTTAAAGAACGTGGAAATATATATAAAAAATGTGTTACTAACTAAAAGGAGCAAAAAATGTTAAATCAATTTTCTAGAACAGAAATGCTTATAGGAGAAGAAGGAATAAAAAAATTAAGCAATGCAAAAGTTGCAATATTTGGAATAGGAGGAGTTGGCTCATATGTTGCAGAAGCGCTTGCAAGATGTGGAGTAGGAAGCTTTATATTAGTAGATAATGATAAAGTAACAATTACAAATATAAATAGACAAATAATTGCAACAACAAAAACAATAGGACAATATAAAGTGGATTTAATGGAGCAAAGAATACTAGACATTAACCCAAATGCAAAGATAGAAACATATAAAACATTTTATATGCCTGATTGTAAAGAGAAAATAATAGATAATTCAGTAAGTTATGTAGTAGATGCAATAGATACAGTAACGGCTAAAATATTTTTGATAGAAGAAGCCACAAGATTAAGTATTCCAGTAATATCAAGCATGGGAACAGGAAATAAATTAGATCCTAGTAAATTTGAAATAACAGATATTTATAAAACAAGTGTATGCCCACTTGCAAAAGTAATGAGAAAAGAATTAAGACAAAGAAATATTAAAAAATTAAATGTTTTATATTCAAAGGAAGAACCTATAAAATTACAAAAAAATACTGAAGAACAAACAAAAAAAAGACAAGTGCCAGGAAGCATAGCGTTTTCACCATCAGTTGCTGGACTTATGATTGCTAGTAAAGTGGTAAAAGATTTAATAAATATCTAAAGGGGATATAAAAATGAGAAAAGACGAGTTAGAAAAAATAAAAAATATGCCAAAAGTAGTTTTGCATTTACATTTAGATGGTTCTTTAAGGCCAGAGACGGTATATAAATGGCTTAAAGAAGAAAAAAAAGATATTACTTTAGAAGAAACAAGAAAAAAATTAATGGTAAATAAAGATTGTAGAAATTTAAATGAATATTTGCAAAAATTTGATTTACCATTAGAAGTTTTGCAATCAGAAGAACATATAGAGCAAGCTACATATGAACTATTCCAAGATCTAGCAAAACAAAATGTAATATATGCAGAAGTAAGATTTGCTCCAAGTTTGCATACAAAAAAAGGATTAACATATGATAAAATAGTAGAATCGGCAATAAAAGGTATGAATAAAGCAAAAGAAGAATTTGAAATAGATGGAAATTTATTACTATGCTGTATGAGGGGAGAAGAGAATACAATAAGCAATTTAATGACAGTTGCAGTAGCTAAAAAGTATCTAAACCAAGGGGTATGTGGACTAGATTTAGCAGGTGCAGAAGCCCTATTTCCAACCTCTGATTTTGCAGAAATATTTAAGGTTGCCAAAGAACAAAAAATTCCATTTACAATACATGCGGGAGAAGCTGCACGGACCAGAGAGTATAAACAAAGCATTAGAATATGGAGCAAAGAGAATAGGACATGGAGTAAGATGTTTAGAAGATACAGAATTAGTTGGAAAATTAGCACAACAAGAAATACCATTAGAAGTATGCCCAATAAGCAATTTACAAACGAAAGCAACAGGAGAAAAACATCCTATAGAAGAAATTTATAAAAAAGGAATAAAAGTAACTATAAACCCAGACAATGATACAGTATCTAATACTAACATAATAGAAGAATATAAATGGGTTTTAGAAAATACAAATTTAACAATAAAAGATATAGTGAAAATGAATAAAAATGCAGTTAGAGGAGCCTTTATTGCACCACATAAAAAAGCACAACTAATTGGCAGGATAGAGGAAACAGAAAGAAAAGATAAAATAATATAAGTTAAATGTTAATAAAAAGAATTAACATAATTAAAAATGAACTATATAATAAATTTGCACAAAGTCAAAATTTATAAAAAAGGAATTTTGTGTGAGCAAAATACGGATAAAAAAAGAAGAATAAACCTCTAAAATATGAATAAAATTTAATAACATATTTTAGGGGGATTCTTTATGTTTTATGTAACAAATAAAGATAAATTAATATCAGTAGGAATAGCATTAAGTACAGTATTAGTATTGTTTCTTTTAGCAGCTACATTTAAAACTCAAAATATAGGAGAAACCATTAAAACATCTACAAAAAGTTCTAAATTATTACCAATATATAATGTGGATACAGAAGAAAATAAAGTTGCACTTACAATAAATTGTGCATGGAATGCAGATGACATAGATTTAATATTAGAAACTTTATCAAAAAATCAAGTAAAGGCAACATTTTTTATGGTGGGAGATTGGGTAGAAAAATTTCCAGATGCAGTAAAAAAAATATATGAAAGTGGAAATGAAATTGCAAATCATTCAGAATCACACCCACATGTAAATAATTTGTCATATGAAAAGAATGTAGAAGAAATAACTAAATGTTCAGAAAGAGTAAAAGAAATAACTGGCAAGCCAACTGCTTTGTATAGAGGACCTTATGGAGAATATAATGATACAGTACTAAAAGCAGCAGAGGCATCAAACCATATTGTAATACAATGGAATATTGATTCACTTGATTATAAAGGACTTACAGGGGAACAAATGTGGGAAAGAATAGGTCCTAAATTAGAAAAAGGAAGCATAATACTTATGCATAATGGTACTGAAAACACTGCATTAAGTCTAGATACATTAATAAAAAATATAAAAGAAAAAGGATATGAATTAGTTACAGTATTAGATTTAATATATAAAGAAAATTATACAATAGATAATAATGGAGTTCAGCATAAAATCAAATAGTAATAAATCAAAAGGTACAAGCATAAAATTAATTAACAAAATTACAAAGGAGAGTGCTTGTATGTGGCAAACAATGAGTATTAAAGAAACATGTGAAAAATTAAAGACAAATATTATTAATGGTCTTACGAAAGAAGAAGTAGAAGAAAGAATAATAAAATATGGAAAAAACAAATTAACAGAAAAGAAGAAAGAAAGTATAATAGTAAAATTTATAAAGCAGTTCAATGACTTTATGATAATTATATTAATAATTGCTGCTTTAATATCTGCTATAATGTCATATGTAGAAGGTTCAAAAGATTACTTAGATTCCATAATTATCATATTTATAGTAGTTTTAAATGCAATAATGGGAGTTATACAGGAATCAAAAGCAGAGAAATCATTAGATGCTCTTAAAAAAATGTCAGCACCAACTGCAAAAGTAAAAAGAGATGGAATGATAAAAACTGTTCCAAGTACTGAGGTAGTTCCAGGAGATATAATAATAATTGAAACAGGTTCATACATTCCAGCAGATAGTAGACTTATAAAAGCATATAACTTAAAAGTAGAAGAATCAGCTTTAACAGGGGAAACAGTTCCTGTTTTAAAAGATGAAAAAGCAATATTAAGCGAAAAAGCACAAATAGGCGATATTGTAAATATGGTATTTGGAGCAACAATTGCTGTATCTCGGACATGCAGAAGCAATTGTAACACGGAACAGGAATGAATACAAAAGTAGGAAAGATTGCAAGTTTAATAATTTCAGATGAAGCACCAGAAACTCCATTACAAATAAAACTTCGGAGAAGTAGGAAAAAAATTAGGACTTGCTGCTCTTGTAATTTGCTTTTTAATATTTATAATAGGTTTATTTAAAAAAATTCCTGTAAATGAGATGTTTATGACTTCTATTGGGTTAGCAGTAGCAGCAATACCAGAAGGATTACCTGCTATAGTAACAATAGTATTATCAATAGGTGTTACAAAAATGGCAAAAAGAAATAGCATTATAAGAAAACTACCAGCAGTAGAAACCTTAGGAAGTAGTACAGTTATATGTTCAGATAAAACAGGAACATTAACTCAAAATAAAATGAAAGTGGTAAAGGTAGAGGACTTAAACATAAAAACTACAGAAGAAGCTAAGAAAAATATTTTAAAATTAGCATGTATGTGTACAGATTGTAGTATTAATGAAAAAAATATAGAAGGAGAACCAACAGAAGTAGCAATTGTAAATGCTGCATTAGATATTGGAGAAAATAAAAATGATATATATAAAAGCGAAAAAAGAGTAAGTGAAATACCATTTGATTCCGAAAGAAAACTAATGACAACAATACATAAGATAGGGAATAAATATAGAATTATAACAAAAGGGGCGCCAGATGTATTAATAAAAAAATGCAAAAAGATATATAATTTAGGTAAAATTGAAGATATAAATAGCACTAGAAAAACTATAATATTAGATAAAAATGAAAAAATGGCAGGCAATGCATTAAGAGTAATTGCAGTAGCATATTTAGATATAGAAAATTTACCATTAAAAATAGATACTAAATTAGAAGATAATTTGATTTTTGTTGGCTTAATAGGAATGTATGATCCTCCAAGAGAAGGAGTAAAAGAGGCAGTAGATAAATGTAAACAAGCTGGAATAAAAACAGTAATGATTACTGGTGATCATATAATTACTGCAAAATCAATAGCAAAAGAACTAGGAATTTTAGAATTGGGTGGAATAGCTATAACAGGAGAAGAGCTAGATAAAATTTCACAAAAAGAGCTAGAAAAAAATATTATGAGCTATTCTGTCTTTGCAAGAGTTTCACCAGAACACAAAGTAAGAATTGTAAAAGCGTTTCAAAGCAAACGGAAATATTGTAGCAATGACAGGTGACCGGAGTAAATGATGCACCAGCTTTAAAAAATGCAGATATAGGAATTTCTATGGGAAAGCGGAGGAACAGATGTTGCAAAAAATGCATCTGACATGATACTTGCAGATGATAACTTTGTAACTATTGTAGATGCTGTAAAAACGGGAAGGCACATATATGCAAACATAAAAAAAGCAATACATTTTTTAATTGCAACAAATGTAGGAGAAATAGTAGCGATATTTTTTGGACTCTTATTAGGACTAGAGACCCCACTTTTAGCAATTCAGCTATTATGGATCAATTTAGTTACAGATTCTTTTCCAGCAATAGCACTTGGAATGGAACCGGCAGAAAAAGATATAATGAATAAAAAACCAAATGACAGCAAAAAAAGTATTTTTGCAGATGGATTATGGGAGAAAATATTTGTTGAAGGTTTTATGATAGGAATATTTACACTTTTTGCTTTTAGTTTAGGAAATAATTTGTATGGATTAGAAGTACGGAAGAACAATGGCATTTATATCACTTAGCATGTTAGAATTAGTGCATAGTTTTAATGTAAGAAGCGAGGAATCATTGTTCAAAGTTGGGTTATTTAAGAATAAATATTTAATTGGAGCATTTGTGTTAGGAACAATTTTGCAGATTGGAGTTGTTATAACTCCTAAAATAGCAAATATATTTGATGTGGTGCCATTAAATAGCAAGCAATGGATGTATACAGCTATAATATCAGTATTACCTTTATTCATAGTAGAAATACAAAAGAAAATAAATATGATAAAGATTAGAAAATCACAAATTTACAAAAAAACTTGCAAAATATAAAGTTATTATGTATAATGTACTCGTATTATTGTAGAAATGTTACAATAATTACAATAATATTATTTATATGTTACAATTATATTATTTCTATTGACATATTGAAAATATAAAATAAAATATAGGTAATCAAAAAAGAGGTATACTTATGCGTGTTATAAGTGGCACAGCAAGAGGGAAAAAATTAAATACATTATCAGGGCCAAATACTAGGCCAACTTTAGATAGAGTAAAAGAGGCAGTTTTTAGCATAATTCAATTTGAATTAGAGGATAAAAATGTATTAGATTTGTTTTCTGGAAGTGGAGCTTTAGCTATTGAATCACTAAGTAGAGGAGCTAAAAGTGCAGTACTATGTGACAATTCATATGAAGCTATAAAAATAATTAAAAAAAACATAAAAGAAACAAGACTAGAAGACAAAGCAGAAATAATAAATAAGGATTATTTAGAAGCATTAAAAAAGTTAAACAAAGCAAATCAAAAATTTGATATAATATTTTTAGATCCACCATACAAGTCTGATTTTGCAATAAAGGCAATGCAGTATATTTTTGATAACAATATGTTATTAGAAGATGGAACTATTATATTTGAAACTGATGATAAAAATAAAGAAAAAGAAATTTTAAAATATAAAGAAATGAAAATTTTTGACATAAGAAAATATGGAAGTGTGTATGTCATATTTATTCGAAAGGGGTAAAATCATGGAAATTTTTACATTATTAGAAACATTAGAAGATATAATGGAAAGAAGCAAAAACTTACCATTTACAGACAAAGGAATAGTTGATAAAGAAGAAGTATTAGAGATAATTAAAGAAATAAGACTAAAACTTCCAGATGAATTAAAACAAGCTAAATGGGTAAAAGAAGAAAGAGCTAGAATTTTAGAAGAAGCACAAAAAGAAGCTGATGGAATTGTAAAAGAAGCAGAGAATAGAATAATAGCTATGATTGATGAACATGAAATCACAAGAAAGGCATATGAACAAAAAGCAGAAATAATAGAAACAGCAAATGAGATGTCAAGAGAAATATCAAAAGGAACAAAAGACTATGCAGATAGTATACTTGCAAATTTAGAGTCTGCTATAAACAATGTTAGCGTAACTTTAAATGAAGCAATAAAAACAATAGAACAAAATAGAAAAGAACTTAAATAAGAAATAATTAGGAAGTCAGGAATTTTAATGGAAGTCATAAAATCAAAAAAAGTTGATTTCCTTTTTCCTGGCTTTTTATTATAAGGAGAAGAAAATGCCAAGAGGAAGAAGAAGTAAAAA
>CALYZR010000011.1 GCA_945610215.1 uncultured Clostridium sp.
AATATGAAGAATTTTGCTCATATAAAATACAATATGCTAGAGAATACATAAATAAAATAAAAAATAAAAGTGAAATAAAAACAGAAATTACAAGTATGATGCAAAATGTATTTATAAAAGACTTAATAGAAGCAAGTAAGGAAAAAGGTTACATTACAATGTCGCCATTAATAAGAAGAACATTTTTTGCATTAAGAGATTTAAATGCAAGAAAAATAGTTCCCTATACAAAAAGAAATTTTGAGTCAGAACAATTACCAATAGCAACAGAACAATTAGTAGACATTTTTAGTAATACATTAGTAAAGTCTGGAATAGCATATAATGCAATTCCAGAAGAAAAAAGAAAAGAACTTGGAATAGTAGGAGATGAATTGCAACAAATAAAACAAAAAGAAGGAGTAGAAAATAGTAAAAACAGTCTTGACTTTGAGAGAAAGATGATACATTTTTATAATAAATTAGAAAAAGAAAAAATAGAGGAAATTGTCTCAAATGCAGAAATGGCTATTAGAAATATTGCAAATGAAGATATTTCAATATCATTGGGAGAAAAGGAATATGATGGCGAATTAAAAGAAATATACGAATATAAAAAAATAATTCCAATAAGAGAAAAGATAAGAGAAATGGGAAGAACAACACATACTATGACAGAAAAAGACAGAGAAGAACTTACAAAAACAGTTATAAACGAGAGAATGAAGAAGCTGGAAGAAATTGTTGCTAGTAAAATGGCAATAGAATATATAGGAGGAATGACTGATAATACAATTATAAGTGTTTTGCTTGCTAAAGATTTACTTACAAGTGAGCAGATAGCAAAAGGATATGCAAGACCTAAACCTGGAACGGGAGAAATGGATAAAGGACTTGAAAAACTTCAAGCAATATTCAATAAAGGAGTCAATAATATGATAGAACCAGATGATATTCCAGAAGAGGAGATTTCATTATAAAATATTGAATAAGTTATAATAAATATGATATAAACGATAGTAATATAAACCAAAATATAAAAAATTAGATAAGGAGAATAGTATGAACAAAGAAAAACGTAAAATATTAAATACAGTTTTAAAATTTTTTGAAGAGGAAAAGGGATATAAAAAAGAAGAAATAGAGGAAATAGAAGAATTAGCTGAAGAAAAAGAAAAAAACAAAAAAAGAAAGCTACATTCTTTTGAAAAAATTATAGATTTAAAAGATATGCTTGCAAAAACAGAAAAAAAGTTTGGTGACAAGCCAGTTTTTAAATATAAAACAAATGAGCCAGGAGTTTTTGATGTAATTACATATAAAGAATTTATAGAAAAAATAAATGCATTAGGAACTAAATTAATTGATTTAGGATTAAAAGGAAAAAGAATAGCAGTAATATCAGAAAACAGATATGAATGGTGCTTAGCATATTTAGCAGCATGTTGTGGAACAGGTGTAGTTGTTCCACTAGATAAAGCTTTACCTGCAAACGAATTAGAAAGTTTAATAATTCGATCAGGAGTAGAAGCAATATTTTATTCAAGTAAATATGACGAGATTATGCAAGATATAAAAAATAGAAGAACTACAGATTTAAGATATTATATTTCAATGGATTTAGAAAAAATGCAGAATGGTATATATTCACAATACGAACTTATAGAAAAAGGAAGAGAATTAATAGAAAGAGGAAATACAAAATTCTTAAATGCTAAAATAAATAATGAAGAAATGTCGTGCATGTTATTTACATCTGGTACAACAGCAATGTCAAAAGCTGTAATGCTATCACATAAAAATATATGTTCAAACTTAATGGATATAGCAGCTGTATTAAAAATTGATGAAAATGATACTTTATTATCATTCTTGCCATTACACCACACATTTGAATGTACAGTTGGCTTTTTGTATGTTTTGTATAAAGGCGCTTCAATTGCGTATTGCGAAGGAATAAGACATATGGCAAATAACATAAAAGAATTTGAAATTACTGCAATGATTTCTGTACCAGTACTTTATGAGAATATATACAAAAGAGTAATGAAATCAATTGAGAAAAAAGGAAAGTTGCCAGAAGTAGAAAAAATAATGAAATTAAGTGGTATGCTTTCAAAAGTGGGAATAGATTTAAGAAAGAAAATGTTTAAAGAAATACATGAATCATTAGGACCAAAATTAAGACTTATGGTAAATGGAGGAGCAGCATTAGATTACGAAGTAGAAAAAGGATTTAATGAATTAGGATTTAAAATTATTCAAGGATATGGATTAACAGAAACATCTCCAGTTATTGCAGCTGGAACAGATTTTGAACAGAAATTAGGTTCTGTAGGGAAAGTATTTCCTAGTTTAAAAGTAAAAATAATAAACAAAAATGAAAATGGAGTCGGAGAAGTTATTGTAAAAGGACCAAGTGTAATGCTAGGATATTATCAAAATGAAGAGGCTAACAAAGAAGTTTTTGAAAAAGGTTGGCTTCATACAGGAGATTTAGGATATTTTGATAAAAAGGGATTCTTGTTCTTAGCTGGTAGAAAAAAAAGTGTAATAGTTCTAAAAAATGGTAAAAATGTATATCCACAAGAAATTGAAAGTATAATAAATAGAATAGACGGAGTAAAAGAATCTTTCATATATGGAAAACCAGAAGATAATAATGAAGACGATTTAAAACTTTGTGTAGAGATAGTTTATGATAAAGAATTAATGAAAGAAATATATAATGCAAATACACAAGAAGAAATAAGAGAAATATTATGGTCAAAAATAAAAGAAGTAAATAAAACAATGCCACCATATAAGTATATTAAGGAAATAATTGTTTCAGAGGAGGAACTTATAAAAACTACAACATTAAAGATAAAAAGACATGAGGAACTAGCAAAAATCGAAGGTCAAAAATAAAGAAAAATTATGAAAAAATATATTGACTTTTGTAATATTTATGTAATAAAATTGTAACGAAATAGATAAATTAAATTTTGCAAATCCTATTGTAGTTTTTTCGCAAAGAATGTATAATTATAACAATAAAAGTACATAGGACAAAGGAGGGTGAGTTTACGGTGCTATTTTTTCATAAGCCAGGCATAGTAAACGTGAAAATGATAATTACAGAAGAAAAAATTTTATCAAATATTGACAAGGTTCAAAAAATGATAAATCCAAATAACAAAAAGCAAATCGTTCAATTGGATGAGGATGCTTATTTTAAAGATTTAATAGATTCAATAAAAACATATTTAACAGAATATCCAAAAAAGAAAAACTTCCCAGCAAGTGTATATAAAGCTTCTTATGGATTAGTTGAATATGCTACAAATCAATTTGAAGAAAATACAAAACAAATAGAAAAATTAATAAGACAAAGAGAAGATAACATTGCAAAAGCAAATGAATTAAAGACAGTATTTGAAGCAGTTCAAAACAAAGATAAAGAGTGGAAAGCAAAAGTAAAGCAAATTAGTAATGTTATGTCAGAAGATGTAATAGAAGCTTTAATTATAATAGGAAAATGCAAAACAAAAAGACCAGCAAATTATGAAGATGCTTTGAAATTAGTAAGAGCTAGAATTTCAAATCTAGAAGGAAACTTACATATTGAAATAGACATGGAAAGAATAGAAGACAGATCAAAAGCTTTAAGCTATATTGGAATAGAAATAGCAGAAGCACTAAAAGGAATTCCAACACCAGTTGAGACACCTGTAAAAGAAAAAGCAGAAGCTATTAAAGAAGAAGTAGCAGAAGATTCTTTTATAGAAGAAACAAGGTTTGAAGTAAAACCAACATTGTGGGAAAGAATTAAAAATAGTAAATTAGTAAGAGCAATATCATATGTAATGAAAATAAGAGTTGTATTAGATGTTCCAGCACTTCCAGAAGGCAGAGGAGAAAAAAATTAAAATAATAAATCTATTATGAGATAGGACGGAAGTTATTCCGTTCTACTTTTTTAAGGAGAGAAAGAATATGAGTAAATATGATGAACAATATTTAGATTTAGTAGAAAGAATTTTAAAGAATGGATATTATGATCAAAATAGAACAGGAATAGCAACATACAAATTACCACATCAGATTTTACAATTTGACTTACAAGAAGAATTTCCAATACTTACAACAAAATATGTTGCATATAAAGCAGCAATAAAAGAATTACTATGGATTTTTCAAAAACAATCTAATAAAATTAGTGACCTACACGAACAAAATGTTCATATATGGGATGAGTGGGAAATGGAAGATGGAACAATAGGAACAGCATATGGATGGGTTGTAAAAAAATTTAATCAAGTAGATAAATTAATTCATCAATTAAAAACAAATCCACAGGACAGAAGAATGGTTCTAAATCTTTGGCAAATACCATACCTAGATACAGGAGCTTTATATCCATGCGTATTTAATAGTTGTTGGGATGTAACAGATGGAAAATTAAATTGTATGCTTACAATAAGGTCAAATGATATTCCTTTAGGACATCCATTTAATGTAACACAATATGCGGTATTCGTTCATTTGTTGGCACAAGTAACTAATCTAAAGCCAGGGTTACTTACAGTATGTATAAGTAATGCTCATATATACGAAAATCAGGTAGAAGGCATGAAAGAACAATTATCAAGAAGAGACAAAGCTTATCCGGCACCAAAGCTTTGGATAAACCCAGAAATAAAAGATTTTTATGATTTTAAACCAGAAGATATAGAATTAATAGACTATAAACATTTGGGAAAAATTAAAATGGATGTAGCTGTTTAAAACGAGGGACATTCCTCAATCTATGAGGAATACCTGTGAATGAGGTTTGTCCCTCAAACCTTGTAAAAAAGGGCAAAAAAATTAGATAATGGAGGTTCATTTATATGTTATCAACAATAGTAGCAATAGCAAATAACAATGTAATAGGAAAAGACAACAAATTAATTTGGCATTTACCAGAAGATTTAAAAAGATTTAAACAAATTACAACAGGTAAAAATATAATAATGGGAAGAAAAACATTTGAATCATTAGGCAGAGTTTTACCAAATAGAAAACATATTATATTATGTAACGATATGGAAATGAATATAGATAATGAAAATGTAGAAATTTTAGATGATATATCTAAATTAGACAAATATATAAATTCAGAAGAAGAGAATTTTGTAATTGGAGGAGCAACAATTTATAAATTGTTAATGCCATATGTAAGTAAATTATATATAACAAAAATAAATCAAGATTTTGAAGGGGATGTATATTTTCCAGAAATAAAAGACACGGAATGGAAAGAAATTTCAAAAGAAAAAGGATTAAAAAATGAAGAAAATCCTTACGATTACGAATATATAACATATATTAGAAAATAATTTTAAAAAAATTGAAATTTTGTATTGACAGAACGCGAAAAATATCTTATAATAAATTTCGCGTTGAATAAATGCTCCCTTAGCTCAGTTGGTCAGAGCAACCGGCTCATAACCGGTGGGTCCAAGGTTCGAATCCTTGAGGGAGCACCAACGCAAAATTTTTTTTACAATAAATATGGGTAGGTGGCCGAGTGGCTAAAGGCGGCAGACTGTAGACTTTGATTTTCAAGGAATCAGAAATTGCAGCCCATACAAGTGATTGTGTGGTGAAAACTAGGCTAATTCGGGGAAGTCTTAACAGATTAAGCTGATGATAATCCCGAGCTAAGGAAATAATTCCTGAGTGTAGAGACTTTATACCTAGCATCTTAATAAAGATGAAGAGAAAGTCCAGACTACAAACATTAAAGATGGTAACGAAAGTTATAGTAGTAAGAAATCTGTTCTCATACGAGTACGATGGTTCGAATCCATCCCTGCCCACCAAGGAGTAGTAAAATTCTAACTACTTCTTTTTTTGCTTTTATTCGAGGAAACAACCAATTGAAAAAAAGTAATAAAATACAAAAAAAGACAAAAAAGGATTTGCATCCTTTTTTGTCTTTTTTAATAAGTAAATATAATCTAAAAAAATGAAAAAAAACCTTTTAAAACTAAGGGAAAAGATATATAATATAAAAAATGTTTATTTTAGGGAGATATTATGAATAAAAAATGGGAGTTTTACGAAGAAAATGATGAAAAAATAATAAATATAGCAAAAAAACATAATATATCAGAATTACTAACAAAAATATTGGTAAACAGAGGAATAACAGAAGATAAAAAAATAGACACTTTTTTAAATCCTACAAGAAACGATTTTTATGATCCATATTTAATGCCAGATATGGAAAAAGCAGTAGAGAGAATAATTAAAGCAATAAATAGTCAAGAAAAGGTTATGATATATGGAGATTATGATGTAGATGGTATAACTAGTATAACTGTATTAAAGAAGTTTTTAGAAGAAAGAGGACTACAAACAGGACACTATATTCCAAATAGATTAGAAGAAGGTTATGGGCTAAACGAAAATGCTATAAGGTTAATAGCAGAGCAAAAATATACATTAATGATAACTGTCGACTGTGGAATATCTGGAATAGAAGAAATTGCACTAGCTAATGAATTAGGAATAGAAACAATAATAACAGACCATCATGAACAGTTAGAAGAATTGCCAAATGCATATGCAATAATTAATGCAAAAAGAAGGGATAGCAAATATCCGTTTAGAGGTTTAGCTGGTTGTCGGTGTAGTATTTAAATTAATACAAGCCATATCTATAAAACTAGGATTAGAAGAAAAAGAATTTTTAAAATATTTAGATATTGTGTGTGTAGGAACAATATCTGATATAGTTCCATTAGTGGATGAAAATAGAGTAATTGCAAAATTAGGACTGAAATTAGTTGCTCAAACAAAAAATATAGGATTAAGAGAATTAATATTACAATCAGGATATAAAAAGATAGATTCAAATACAATATCTTTTGGAGTGGCTCCAAGAATAAATGCTTGTGGTAGAATGGGATACCAAGAAGAAGCTTTAGATTTGTTTTTAACAAATAATATAGAAAAAGCAAGAGAGATAACTGTAAGATTAAATGAATATAATTTAGAAAGACAAACAAAAGAAAAATGTATATTTGACCAAGCAATTAAAGAATTACAAAAAGAAGATATAGAGAAATTGAATACTATAGTTTTAAGTGGAGATAATTGGCATCATGGGGTAATTGGAATTGTTGCATCAAAACTAACAGAAAAATTCTATAAACCAACTATACTAATATGCTTCGAAGGCGACATAGGAAAAGGCTCTGGAAGAAGTTTACCAGGATTTGATTTACATGAAGCTTTGGTAGAATCAAGTACTTATTTAGAAAAATATGGTGGACATGAAATGGCTGTTGGACTTTCACTAAAAAAAGAAAAGTATAATGATTTTAAATTGGCATTTGAAAAAATAGCAAAAAGTAAAAACATTCAACAAATGGTACCAGTTATAAAAATAGATAGTATAATTACATCTAAAGATGTAAATAAAAAAACTATAGAGGATTTAGAAATGTTAGAACCATTTGGTGAAAAAAATAAAGTTCCTATATTTGTATATAAAAATTTAAAAATTGATTCAATTAGAGCTCTTTCAGAAGGCAAACATTTAAAATTAACATTAAAAGATGATAATTTACTAATAAATGCAATTGGCTTTAACTTAGGATATTTATCAGAAGAATACCTGATAGGAGATAAAATTGACATAGTAGGAAATCTAGAAATAAACAAATATGGTGGAGAAGAAATAATACAAATAAATTTAAAAGATGTAATGAAATCAATATAGAGAAAGGACAAGTATATGCAAAATAAAGAGAATGTAACAATAGACAAAATAATAGATAAAATGAAAATAAATAATCCTAATTCAAATATTGAGCTAATAAAAAAAGCTTATGATTATGCATACGAAAATCATAAGGAACAAAAAAGAATATCTGGCGAGCCATATATTATCCATCCATTAGAAGTAGCATATATATTAGCAGAATTAGAATTAGATGATAGCACAATCTGTGCAGCACTATTGCATGATGTTGTAGAAGATACCCCTATTACACATGAAGATATAGTAAGAGAATTTGGCAACGAAATTGCAGAAATGGTAGAAGGAGTAACAAAACTACGGAAAAATCCAATATACAACAGTAGAAGAACAGCAAGTAGAAGACTATAGAAAAATGTTTTTAGCAATGGGAAAAGACATTAGAGTAATATTAATAAAACTTGCAGATAGACTTCATAATATGAGAACTCTAAGTTATTTGCCAAGAAACAGACAAATAGCTAATGCAAAAGAAACAATGGATTTATATGCACCACTTGCAAATCGTTTAGGTATTTATTCTTTAAAATGGGAATTAGAGGATTTAGGCTTTAGATATCTATATCCAGAAGAGTATAGGGAATTAGTAGCAGGAATAGAAAAAAAGAGAGAAGAACGTTTAGAGTTTATAGATAAAATAATGGAAGAAATAAGAGAAGCTCTAAAAAAAGAAGATATAAAAGCAGAAATTACAGGAAGAGCAAAACATTTATATAGTATATATAGAAAAATGAAAAGAGATAATATTACATTAGATCAAGTATATGACTTATTTGCACTTCGTATAATTGTGAATTCAGTAAAAGACTGTTATGCAGCTCTTCGGAGTAGTGCATGAACTATATAACCCAATGCCGGGAAGATTTAAAGATTATATTGCAGTTCCAAAACCAAATATGTATCAATCAATACATACAACATTAATTGGACCAAATGGAACACCTTTTGAAGTACAAGTTAGAACATGGGATATGCATAGAGTAGCGGAATTTGGTATAGCTGCCCACTGGGCATATAAAGAAGCAAATAATAAAACAGGCAAAAAATCTAATGTTGTGGTAGAAGAAGATAAACTAGCTTGGCTTAGAGAAACTTTAGAATGGCAAAAAGATATGCAAGATCCAAATGAATTCTTAAAAACGCTGAAAACAGAGTTATTTGAAGATGAGGTGTATGTATTTACTCCAAGAGGAGAAATAAAAGTTTTGCCAAGAGATTCTACACCAATAGACTTTGCATATGCAATACATGCAGAAGTGGGACATAGAATGATTGGCTGTAAAATAAACAGCAAAATGATGCCAATAGTAACAAAACTAAAAAGTGGTGATATAGTAGAAATAATAACATCAGATACTCCAAAAGGACCAAGCCGTGACTGGTTAAAATATGTAAAAAGTTCGAGTGCAAAAACTAAAATTCAACAGTGGTTTAAAAAAGCAGACAGAGAGGAAAATATAGTAAGAGGAAAAGAAATATTAGACAGAGAAATAAAAAGAATAGGAATGTCTCATAGTGATTTATTTAAACCAGAATGGGTTAATAGTGCACTTGAGAGATACAATTATGCAACTACTGATGATATGTTTGCAAGTATAGGTTTTGGAGCAATATCACCAGGGAAAATAATTACAAAATTATTAGAAGAATATAAAAAAGAACATGAAGAAGAAGTTATAGAAGAAAAAATACAAGAATTAACTGAAGCTAAAAATAGAACAGTTAAAAAAGCACCAAAATCAGGTGTTATAGTAAAAGGAATAGACAACTGTTTAGTTAAATTTTCGAGATGTTGTAATCCAGTTCCAGGAGACGATATTATTGGATATATAACAAAAGGAAGAGGAGTATCTATTCATAGAACAGATTGCAAAAACATGGAAGACTTACTACAAGACAAAGACAGAATAATAGATGTTGCTTGGTATAACGAAGAAACAGAAGGAACATATAATGTAGATATAGAAATACTTTCAAACGATAGAACAGGGTTACTTTCTGATATAGTCAGAGAAATAACTGCTCAAAAAATAAACATAATGGGAGTAAATACAAAAACAAGTAGAGAAAGAAT